>NZ_JBWJVP010000288.1:0-21253 GCF_056339915.1 Blautia sp. ZXY-1-B12
AGAGACCTCCAGATTGAGCTGGTATTCGGGAACACCGCTGTAGGTTCCCTGAGTTCCGCTGGTACATTTTGCTTTCATTTCAGAAGAACCGGGACCGTTGGGCTCCGGGGCACTCATATCTACGGACTCACTCTGATGCCCTGGATCGATTCCTATTATATGTCCGTCTGTTTCGGCATCGGAGGAGAAAACGCTGGCACTGGAATCAGAAGAGGCACTGGTGCTGTTCTGGCTGAATACAGAAGGCTTTGATGAAGCTTCTTCCGGGATTTCAGCTTTTTCTTTGGTTTTCTTCTGTGTGGCTGTCTGTTGTTTTTGTTTCATGCGATTGATATTTGACTGGACTGTGTCTATGGCGGTAGTGTACTTGTCTACTGCCTGTTTGACTTCGTCGTGTTTTGCAGTGATCTGTTCGGAGATTGTATCGACTTCTTTTTCAGTGGTGAGGATCTGGTGCAGTGTGGTCCTGTTAAAGAAGATCAGGGCTATGATGCACAGGAGTCCTGTCAGAAACAGAAGGATGCTGATCATGCTGGGTTTCTTCATATATTATAGTGTCCTTTCCTGAGTTTATAGAATGTTATAGTGTGTCTGCAAGTTGATTTGCCTGCTTTAGTTGTTATTATAATAAAAGGGAGGGGGAAATGCAATTGTTAGTGAAGGGGACGCGCCGGATAATATTTATTTTGTGTGCGGTTTCGGACGCTAAGAGATATTATAGCAGTCCTAGTAAATAATGCATCTTAATCCAGCCCATCAGAGTGTGAAATCCTGCGTCAGATATCTTTGCCGTGCGTTAGCACGCCTGCAGATATCTTCCTTGTCTTTCGCACTCTGCTGAACTGTCTTAAATGCATTATTTACTAGGACTGCTATAAATCTGCAGAAATCTGCTAAAAGCATGAGCAGCCCTCTCAAACTCGCTACGTTGCAAACTTCGCTCAAACACGTGAGACGGTCTGCTCATAACGCAGATTTCTGCAGATTAAGTATCTCTAAGCATCCTGCAAATGCACACAAAATAAATATTATCCGGCGCTGGGATTCGCAGTGGGGAAGTGGCAGTAAAGTGGTTGGAGGGGGAGCATATTGTCAGATAAGTTTAATATGGTGATGTAGTGTATGAGGAAAGGATTTTTTGGTTATGATAAAAATATGAAAAAATACTGTAAAATTCACGAGAAATCCCTTGACAGTGCGAGTTTTGCGGGATATAATAAGCAAGCGTGCAAAAGGAGCGTTTAATTTTTTTGCGCGTAATTACACGAATAGCAACCGCAAGGCCCCATAGAAAAATCTATGGAGAAATAAATCGGGAGGTGAAATGGAATGCCAACATTCAACCAGTTAGTAAGAAAAGGACGCCAGACATCTGTAAAGAAATCTACAGCTCCGGCTCTCCAGAAAACATTCAACTCTTTAAGAAAGAAAGCAGTTGAACAGTCTGCACCACAGAAACGTGGCGTTTGTACAGCAGTTAAGACTGCAACTCCTAAGAAGCCTAACTCAGCTCTTAGAAAAATCGCCAGAGTTCGTCTTTCCAACGGAATCGAAGTAACAAGCTACATCCCAGGAGAAGGTCACAACCTTCAGGAGCATAGCGTTGTTCTTATCCGTGGTGGAAGGGTTAAGGACTTACCTGGTACAAGATACCACATCATCAGAGGTACTCTTGATACTGCAGGTGTTGCTAACAGAAAACAGGCCCGTTCTAAATACGGCGCTAAGAGACCGAAAAAGAAATAATTCTAAAAAGGTTTCATAAGAATTTTAAGAACTGATCCTATTGTTTAGGACAGCAGGAATTAATCAATCGAAAATTCACGGAAGACTAGAACTATGAATTTGTACGGTATTCCATATACCCTGCCGGTTGCGGGTTAAATATAGGACCTTACCAGTGCGAACATGCAATAGTTATCTGCGTGAGTACCGATGATTTAATCACAATGATTAAGGAGGGAAGTAACGTGCCACGTAAAGGACATACTCAGAAAAGAGACGTTCTGGCAGATCCAATGTACAACAATAAAGTGGTTACCAAACTTATCAATAACATCATGTTAGACGGTAAGAAAGGTGTAGCACAGAAAATTGTTTACGGTGCATTCGCCAGAATCGAAGAAAAAGCTGGTAAACCAGCACTTGAAGTTTTCGAAGAGGCTATGAACAACATCATGCCACTTCTTGAAGTAAAAGCTAGACGTATCGGTGGTGCTACTTATCAGGTTCCGATCGAGGTAAGAGCAGACAGACGTCAGGCACTGGCTCTTCGCTGGTTAACAATGTTCTCTCGTAAAAGAGGCGAGAAAACAATGGAAGAAAGACTTGCAAATGAGCTTTTAGATGCAATGAACAACACAGGTGCATCCGTTAAGAGAAAAGAAGACATGCACAAGATGGCTGAGGCAAATAAAGCATTTGCTCACTATCGCTTCTAATATAGGAGGAAAATCCATTGGCTAAAGAGGGAAGAGAATATCCATTAGAGCGTACCAGAAATATTGGTATTATGGCTCATATCGATGCGGGTAAAACAACTCTTACAGAACGTATCCTGTATTATACAGGTGTCAACTATAAGATTGGTGATACTCATGAAGGTACTGCTACCATGGACTGGATGGAACAGGAGCAGGAGAGAGGTATCACAATCACTTCAGCGGCTACAACATGTCACTGGACTCTGGAAGAGAACTGCAAACCGAAGCCAGGTGCTCTGGAACATCGTATCAACATCATTGATACCCCAGGTCACGTTGACTTCACAGTAGAAGTTGAGCGTTCTCTTCGTGTACTTGACGGTGCTGTCGGCGTTTTCTGTGCTAAGGGTGGTGTTGAACCGCAGTCTGAAAACGTATGGCGTCAGGCCGACACTTACAATGTACCACGTATGGCATTCATCAACAAGATGGATATCCTTGGTGCAAACTTCTACGGTGCAGTAGAGCAGATCAAGACTCGTCTTGGTAAAAACGCAATCTGCTTACAGCTGCCAATCGGAAAAGAAGATGATTTCAAAGGAATCATTGACTTATTCGAAATGAAAGCTTACATCTACAACGATGAAAAAGGTGATGACATCTCCATCGTTGACATTCCTGAAGACATGAAGGAAGATGCTGAGCTTTATCATACAGAGCTCATTGAGAAAATCTGTGAGCTTGATGACGACTTAATGATGGAATATCTTGAAGGTGAAGAACCAACTGTTGAGAGACTGAAAGCAACATTAAGAAAAGCGACATGCGAGTGTACAGCTGTTCCGGTTTGCTGTGGTTCTGCTTACAGAAACAAAGGTGTTCAGAAACTTCTTGATGCTATCCTTGAGTATATGCCTGCTCCAACAGATATTCCTCCAATCGAGGGAACTGACCTGGACGGCAACCCGGTAGTAAGACATTCTTCTGATGAAGAACCGTTTGCAGCACTTGCATTCAAGATTATGACAGACCCATTTGTTGGTAAACTGGCATATTTCCGTGTATACTCCGGTACAATGAATTCTGGTTCTTATGTACTTAATGCTACTAAGGACAAGAAAGAACGTGTTGGACGTATTCTTCAGATGCATGCTAACAAACGTATGGAACTTGATAAAGTATATTCCGGTGATATCGCTGCAGCTATCGGATTCAAATTCACAACAACTGGTGATACAATCTGTGACGAGCAGCATCCGGTAATCCTGGAGTCCATGGAATTCCCAGAACCAGTTATCGAGCTGGCTATCGAGCCTAAGACTAAAGCTGGACAGGGTAAACTTGGTGAAGCTCTTGCAAAACTTGCAGAGGAAGACCCGACATTCCGTGCACATACAGATCAGGAAACTGGACAGACTATTATCGCTGGTATGGGTGAGCTTCATCTGGATATCATCGTTGACCGTCTCCTTCGTGAATTTAAGGTTGAGGCTAACGTAGGTGCTCCTCAGGTTGCTTACAAAGAGACAATCACCAAAGCTGTTGATGTAGACAGTAAGTATGCAAAACAGTCTGGTGGTCGTGGACAGTATGGTCACTGTAAAGTTAAATTCGAGCCTATGGATGCCAACGGAGAAGAACTGTACAAGTTCGAATCCACAGTTGTTGGTGGTGCTATTCCGAAGGAATACATCCCTGCAGTTGGCGAAGGTATCGAAGAGGCTATGAAAGCCGGTATCCTTGGCGGATTCCCGGTAGTCGGCGTATATGCTAACGTATATGATGGTTCTTACCATGAAGTCGACTCTTCTGAAATGGCATTCCACATTGCAGGTTCTCTTGCATTCAAGGATGCTATGCAGAAAGCAGCTCCTGTACTTCTTGAGCCGATCATGAAGGTAGAGGTTACAACACCTGAAGATTACATGGGTGATGTAATCGGTGATATCAACTCCCGTCGTGGACGTATCGAAGGTATGGAAGATATCGGCGGTGGTAAGATGATCCGCGGATATGTACCGCTTTCCGAAATGTTCGGATATGCTACAGACCTTCGTTCCAGAACACAGGGACGTGGTAACTACTCTATGTTCTTTGAGAAATATGAGCAGGTTCCGAAGTCTGTACAGGAAAAAATCCTTGCTAAGAAAGACTGATAATTTTGATCATCTGCAGTCTGTTGGTGTTTAAAGCCAACGGACTGCAGGAGATATAACGTTATTGTTCACTTCGTTCTCAGTAACGTTGCCAAAAATTCATTCCAGATTATTTTCTGCAATGGAATTTTGGCATATACACGCCAAAACACCTCGTGTGATAGCGGCGTGGGTGAACTGTAATGATATAACAATTGGTAATGCAAGTTATCAAATTGTATAAAATGCTTGCAAATATTCTGATTATGCAATATAATCAAGGATAGCAAGTTTAAAACCGAAAAGATGCTCTATAATAATATAAGAGCCAATTGTTTTAAGGAGGACGTTTTAAAATGGCAAAAGCTAAGTTTGAGAGAACAAAACCGCATTGTAACATTGGTACCATTGGACACGTTGACCATGGTAAAACAACTTTAACAGCTGCAATCACAAAAGTTCTGGCTGAGAGAGTTGCTGGAAACGTAGTAGAAAACTTTGAAGATATCGATAAAGCTCCAGAAGAAAGAGAGCGTGGTATCACAATTTCTACAGCTCACGTTGAGTATCAGACAGAGAAGAGACATTATGCACATGTTGACTGCCCAGGACATGCTGACTACGTTAAGAACATGATCACAGGTGCAGCTCAGATGGATGGTGCTATCCTTGTTGTAGCAGCTACAGATGGTGTTATGGCTCAGACAAAAGAGCACGTTCTTCTTGCTCGTCAGGTAGGTGTTCCTTACATCGTTGTATTCATGAACAAATGTGATATGGTTGATGACGAAGAACTTCTTGAACTGGTTGAGATGGAGATTCGTGAACTTCTTTCCGAGTATGATTTCCCAGGAGATGATATCCCGGTAATCAAAGGTTCTGCTCTTAAAGCTCTTGAAGACCCGAACGGTGAGTGGGGAGACAAGATCATGGAACTTATGGATGCTGTTGACAGCTATATTCCAGACCCACAGCGTGACACAGATAAACCATTCGTAATGCCTGTAGAGGATGTATTCTCTATCACAGGTCGTGGTACAGTTGCTACTGGTAGAGTAGAGGCTGGTGTACTTCATGTATCTGACGAAGTTGAAATCGTTGGTATCAAAGAAGAAACACGTAAAGTTGTTGTAACTGGTATCGAAATGTTCCGTAAACTTCTTGATGAAGCTCAGGCTGGTGATAACATCGGTGCACTTCTTCGTGGTGTTCAGAGAAACGAAATCGAGCGTGGACAGGTTCTTGCTAAACCAGGAACACTTACATGCCATACAAAATTCACAGCTCAGGTTTACGTTCTGACAAAAGATGAAGGTGGACGTCATACTCCATTCTTCAACAACTATCGTCCACAGTTCTACTTCAGAACAACAGACGTAACAGGTGTTTGCAACCTTCCAGAAGGAACAGAAATGTGTATGCCTGGAGATAACATCGAAATGACAATCGAACTGATCCACCCAATCGCTATGAGCCAGGGTCTTACTTTCGCTATCCGTGAAGGTGGACGTACTGTAGGATCAGGACGTGTTGCTACAATCATCGAGTAATACAATCTGAATATAGATTTGTTATCGCAAGATAACGTTGTGTCCAAACGTAAGATACCCGTAGAACTTCGGTTCTACGGGTTTTTCTGTTGCCTGGAAATATATAAAAAAGCGGAAAAGAATAACGAACAGTATAGAAAAACGGTTGCCGGGAGAGTGTCCTGACAACTGCTTGTGATAACAGAATGATAACAAAATATGAAAATTGACAATTTTTAAAACTATGTTATACTATTAATATAACATAGTTAGTAACAGGATTTGGTTCGATTCCAAACACCATCAAACCAATATTGGGAGCATTGTCGAATTGCTTGGTTTCTGGATTGATTTATGATGCAGTCAAACATATTTGCAAGAAAGGACTTGATTCGATGAGAAAAGAATATATATTAATATTTGGTCTGGGAGTATGCGATGGTGAAGTGTAATGGTTGCACGGTTTAACATACTAAGCAGACTCCCACCCAGACCACCAAAAACTCAGAGCTCATAAGGGCTCTTTTTCTTTTGTAAAAATTATGTCAAATCATATGTCTTGATGGAATTACCTTCAGTGCCCTTCTTAACGATGGTATGACAACCTATCGTAGTTCCCATAGCACGCAGTTTCCATTCTTCCTGGGTAGCGTTCAGTTTATCCAGTTCTTCCTGTCTTTTATCAGCATCTTCAATAGCTAATATTTCAGCTTTTTCCTTTTCATAGACATTTTTAAATTGACACCATTTTCTGAAAAAGTCCTGCATCGTAGGATTATCGAACGTCAGTGAAATCTTCTGATCAGATGTCTCAGCAAGTGAAAGATTCACTGAATCATCAATAGAAAACAACAGAGAGAGTACATCTCCGACTGTTTCAATATTAAAATCCAGAAAAACACTTACATTTAATCCCAGTGCAGTTGCTATCTTTTCTAACTGATCCGGTTTTGGATTCCGGATTCCCAGTTCATATTTTCTGATCGTTCCTACGTTAATGCCGGACAGCTCGGCTAATTGTATCTGACTGTATCCTCTGAATTCCCGGAATGCCCGGATTTTCTTACCTACCATAATGTGTTGCCTCCTTAATAATATTTGTGCTTCTATTCTAGCACATAAGTGAATGATACAAAAGAGTGAGATTTAACAAATTGCTGATACGCAAGCAATATGTATGGAATTGAAAAAATAAATTCGCAAATGCTTATTGACAAATTCACAAAAGTGAATTATTATAAGAGAACAACGAAAGAGTCACAAAAGTGACTGGAAAGGAGGACGCTATGAGAACTAATTATATGATGACTGTTGATGATGTTATGGAAGAATTAGGTGTGAAACGCAGTAAAGCATATTCTGTTCTGAAGCAGCTCAATGATGAACTGGCAAAGGAAGGATATGTGGCAGTTCGTGGAAAGATTCCACGTCCCTACTGGGAAACAAAATTTTATGGATGCTCTCAGAGAGCAGTATGAAGGAGGATTTAAGATGTCAGCTTACAAGGACAAAACACAGGGAACCTGGTATGTGAGCTTCCGCTATATTGACTGGACAGGTAAGAAAACGCAGAAGCTGAAAAGAGGGTTCAAGACAAAGAAAGAAGCATTGAATTATGAAAAGGAATTCATAAGAAAGACTGCGGCGGATATGAAAATGGAGATGAACAGTTTTATTCAAGTCTATTTTGAAGATAAAAAGAATGAACTGAAAGAAAATTCAATCCGTAATAAGCAGCACATGATGAACAAGCACATTGTTCCATATTTTGGAACAAGAAAAATGAATGAAATTACACCAGCAGAGATTATCCAGTGGCAGAATGCCATTCAGGAAAAAGGATACAGCAAGACTTATGAGCGTATGATCCAGAATCAGTTAAATGCACTGTTTAATCATGCACAGAAAATTTACAATCTGAAGGAAAATCCATGTAAGAAAGTAAAAAAGATGGGGAAATCGGATGCAAATAAGCTGGAGTTCTGGACGAAAGCAGAATATGACAGATTTATCGCCGGGATTGAGCCGGGGAGTGAAGATTATCTGATATTTGAAATTCTGTTCTGGACAGGAATTAGGGAAGGAGAGCTTCTAGCATTGAGTCTTTCGGATTTTGATATGAGTGGAAATCTCCTGCATATCAATAAGACCTATAACCGGATCAAGAAAAGAGATGTGATTGATACTCCAAAAACAGAAAATTCGGTCCGTACTATTGATATTCCCAATTTTCTTAAGGAAGAGGTACAGGAGTATGCAAAGAAGCATTATGGATTTCCGGAAGATCAGCGGTTGTTCCCGATTGTGGCGAGAACATTGCAGAAACGTCTTAAGAAATATGAAGCACTGACCGGTGTAAAACCAATCAGAGTGCACGATATCCGTCACAGCCATGTGGCATATCTGATCTACCAGGGCGTAGAACCACTGATTATCAAGGAAAGGCTGGGGCACAAAGACATTCAGATGACATTGAACACTTATGGGCATCTGTACCCGTCACAGCAGAAAAAAGTTGCTGAGATGCTGGACAATAAACGTTAATACAGAGGAAGAAGTAGATAAAAACAAAGAAAGTAGTCAGAAAAATATTTTATGCAATTAACTATAGTAAGAAGTTGAAGATAAGTTCCATTTTACCGGATCGGGATTCAGATTATGTGATTCTTCTTGAATTAGAGGATGGGAGCAAATTTGAAATTATCATTATTCCTACAAGGAGATTTGTGTAAGGAGCAGAAGCTATGAATACTGACAGACAAAAAGAAAAAGCCCAGATAAAATATCTGAGCAAGTTCTCTGATAATCAGATTCACTGATATACCATCTTGGCAGATTAAGTATATCACGAATTGGAAGATACAACAATTCCCGAATATCTGTTCATCAGAGACTTGCCCGGAGGGGCAGGAGGTAGATGATGAAATGAATATGAATGAAAAAAATAAAGTTGAAAATTGCAGAATAGAACCAAAACTGAAATTGATCAACATGGATTCAGTAGAGGTGGAGCAGATAGAATGGCTGCTTTATCCGTTTATTCCTTATGGGAAAGTGACTATTATACAGGGAGATCCAGGGGAAGGCAAGACAACGATGGTACTTCAGATTATTGCAAAACTGACCAGAGGAGAGCCGATTTTTCCTGTTACGGATACAACGATGAAAATAAAAGAAAAACGAAGTGATGAAGTTGATAGTGGGAACGATGGTTTAGATGGCGAAGACAATATGCAGGAACAGTCTTCTATGTCACCTGTACATGTGATTTATCAGACAGCAGAAGATGGTCTTGGAGATACTATCAAACCCAGATTACTTGCTGCGGGTGCGGATTGTTCAAAGGTGATGGTGATTGATGACAGTGACCAGCCACTGACAATGGCAGATGTTCGATTGGAAGAAGCAATCGTGCAGACAAAAGCAAAAATGGTTGTCCTTGATCCGATTCAGGGGTTCCTGGGAGCAAACGTAGACATGCACAGGGCAAATGAGATTAGACCATTGATGAAGCGTATAGCAGTGCTGGCAGAAAAATATCACTGTGCAGTCATTTTGATTGGTCATATGAATAAAAACAGCAACGGCAAATCTTCTTATCGTGGACTTGGCTCCATTGATTTTCAGGCTGCTGCAAGAAGTGTTCTGATTGTCGGGCGAGTTAAGGAAGAACCGGAAGTAAGAGTAGTATGTCATACGAAGAGTTCTCTTGCACCGGAAGGAATGTCCATTGCATTCAGGCTGGATAAGAATAATGGATTTGAATGGATTGGAGAATATGATATCAGTGCCGATGAACTTCTTAATGGAGATGGCAGAGGACAGAAAAGCCAGAAGGCAAAAGAATTTCTTCTTGAAATTTTGGCAAATGGAGGAATGGCTCAGAAGAAAATTGCAGAAGAAGCAGAAGGCAGAGGAATAAAAGGAAAAACGTTGTGGAATGCCAAACGGGAACTTGAGATTGATTCTGTGAAACGTGGAAAGCAATGGTATTGGATGTTACCAGAATAAAAATGGAAGATGGCAAGATTACCATTTCTTAAGAAGAGGGAATCTTGCTACCTTGAAAGGAGAACAGATGCAAAATAGAAATGTACAGATTCCATACGAGTTATTTCTTCAACTCCTGCAATATTTTTTGATGGACAACTATGATGGTGAAGAAAAAATCCGGTTGGGCTTAGAGCAGAAACTGGATGCAATGGTGAATCGTGAAATGTATAGCAAATTCAAAACTGCACCAACGGAAGAAGAAAGAGAAAAGTTCCGGCAGGAATACCTTGACAGAAAAGGAATACAAGAGAGCTTTCGATGGTAAAGGTTCTTTCTGACTACTCTATTACAGGAGCGTGTCACGCACCTGTAGATAGCAGACAAGGAGAATGTCGGTAAGGTGTAGCCGGGAGTTAGTTGATGGCTTGTGAGTTTATAGCAAATTAGATAGTCGTGAAGGGAGAAAGATACAATGAAACAGGGAAGATTAGGATATAACAGCAGCAATGACAGATATGGCTTATTATCATCAGATTTATGGATTGATACAGGATTTCATTGCGGAGAAGGTCTGGAAGTTCTGGTTGATGATAAGTGGATACGGACAAGAATGGAGATGAATTCGGCAAGAGAATGGTATCTGGTTGGAACACCGTACTGTGGAGATTTGGAATATGTGCAGGCAAGAATACCGGAATAAGTCAGTAAGAATAGTGATGTAGAAGAAAGCCGAACAACGGGAGGAATAGCCCCCGGCAGGGCGCAAGGGGACTTTTGATGGACGGTACGGCTGTCGAAAGTGCTTTTGCGTTACTTTTAACAAAAGTAACAAAATCGCCGTATTCGGCGAAAAGTTCTTAAATATCGCCATGTCTGGCGTAAATAAAAATTATGTGCCATATCTGGCACTCAAACAGAGAAGAGGTGAGAAAACATATGATAAAACGAACAATCAGTGGCATGATCGGAGTCGGCTCACTGGCTCATAACAGACGGGATTTTGTAGCAGAAAATGTAAATCCAGACAGAGTACAACTGAACATTTGTTATAAGAATGAGAATCTGAAAGAAGTCTATAAAGAACTGTTTGATGATGCGGTGGAGAGATACAATGTCGGGAAAAGAAAGGATCGGCAAATTGCAAATTATTATGAAAAAATCCGACAGGGTAAACAGGAGAAGTTGTTCCATGAAGTAATATTTCAGATTGGTAATCGTGAGGATATGGCAGTTGGCACGACAGAAGGAGATTTGGCCGTAAGGGTACTGGATGAATATATGAAAGACTTCCAGAAAAGAAATCCGTCACTTCGGGTATTTAGCTGCTATCTGCATCAGGACGAAGCTACTCCGCATCTGCATATTGACTTTGTGCCTTATGTGACTAACTGGAAGGGAAAAGGAATGGATACCAGAGTTTCACTGAAACAGGCATTGAAAAGTCTTGGATTTCAAGGTGGAAATAAGCATGATACAGAACTGAATCAGTGGATAAATCATGAAAAAGAAGTGCTGGCAGAAATTGCAAAGCAACATGGAATTGAATGGGAACAGAAAGGTACACATGAGGAGCATCTGGATGTTTACAATTTCAAGAAAAAAGAACGCAAAAAGGAAGTGCAGGAACTGGAACAGGAAAAGGAATATTTGACAGCGGAGAATGAAGGTCTGACTTCTCAGATTGCGGACGCAAGGGCAGATATTAAGCTTCTTGAAGAAGAAAAAATTCAGTTCCAGAAAGATAAAGAAACAGCAGAAAAACGTGCAGGGAAAGCAGAAATGGAATTAAAAAAACTGGAGGATAGAAGAGAATTCCTGCAACCGGTGATGGATAATGTCAGTAAGGAAATAAAAGAATATGGAATGATCAAAACATTTTTGCCGGAAGCTACTACGTTAGAACGTGCGGTAACTTATCGGGATAAGAAAATCAAACCATTGTTCATTGAAATGAAAAATAAAATTGGTGCGATGGCTGTACAGGTGAAAGAACTCACAAGAGAAAGAGATAGTTGGAAAAGTAAGTTTCAGAAGAAAAAGCAAGAGCATGAAAAAACAAAAAAGGAACTGGCAGAAGTTCAGAAAGATTATCAGAAATTATCTGGTGAGAAAGAAATACTGCAGGAACTTGCAGACAGATACAACCGACTTTTACGCATGTTGGGGAAAGATATGGTAGAACGACTGGTGCAGGATGATATCCGGATACAGGCGGAGCTTGAGGCGAAAAAGCAGAAAGAGCAAATGCCGAAAAAAATAAGTGATCGTATACCGTGGGCGAAAGAACGAAGTGAAGAACACAATGCGCAAATTAAGAAGAATAAAGCAAAGTACAGAGGAATGGAGTTGTAAGAATATGAAGAAACAAATTTATGATGAAAAGAACGGACTGAGCTATACATTGCATGGAGATTATTATCTGCCAGATCTGGAAATCAATGAGGAAGAACCTACATATGGGAAATATGGAATAATGCGAAAACAGTTTCTGAAGGAACACAGGAGTGCCAGGTATCAGTATCTGGTACTGACCGGGAAACTGACGGAGCAGCTGAATCAGGTCGATAAAGAAGCAAGAGAAAAAGTTGAGATGCTGATGGAACAGATGGTTGAACAATGGGGCGTGACGGAAGAATTGAAGATGCATGAACAGATGGAATGGGTTAGGAGGAAGGATAATATTCAAGCAATTGCTGAAGAAATAGCATTGAAAGAAATAATATATTTATAATGCAAAAGGAATCTCTGTTCAAATATTTATTGATAATTAATATTTGAATGGGGATTTTTCATGGACAAATAAACAATGTGGAAGTATAATGAGCAAAAAAGAAGGGAGCGATTGTTATAAGAGAAGCACCAGAAAGATTTAAATTAGAAGATACAACAATATGGTCTTTTCCTGAAAGGGGAAATTGGGCTACACATTCAGGAAAATACAGAGGGAACTGGTCTCCGTATATTCCTAGAAATATTATTTTGAGGTATTCAAAGAAAAAAGATTGGATACTTGATCAATTCTTAGGCAGTGGCACAACGTTAATCGAAGCAAAGTTATTAGGACGAAATGCAATTGGCGTTGATATAAATTCTGAGGCTGTCAAATTATCTAACACAAATCTAAATTTTACTTGTCAAGAAAAATCCAAAATATTCACCAAACAAGGAAATGCAAACAATTTATCATTTATAAAAGACGAAAGTATAGACCTTATCTGTACACATCCACCATATGCAGACATTATACGGTATAGTAAAGAAATCCCAGGAGATATTTCTCATTTAAAATATAAGGATTTTTTGCAGGAACTGGAACAGGTTGCAAAAGAATCATATAGGGTACTAAAAAAGCAAGGAATATGTGCATTTATGATTGGAGATATACGGAAGAAAGGATATGTTCTACCACTGGGTATGAATTCTATGCAAAAATTCGTTGATACTGGATTTAAATTCAAAGAAATTGTTATAAAAGAGCAACATAATTGTCGTTCTACTGATTATTGGGAGGGAAAAGAAAGAAAATTCTTAATGCTGGCACATGAATATATTTTTATATTGGAGAAAGCGGACGATCATAATCCTATTTGAAAAGAAATAGTCTTTATTGAATAAAAACATATGTTTGCGAAAAAGTCTGCGATCGCTGAAATAAATGTTGATATGACTGAAATCACATGGTAGAATAACGGCATAGCAATATTTTAGAAAAAATGGTTTAGAGGTTAAAAGATGGCGGTCAGTTATAAAAAATTATGGAAATTACTTATCGATAGAGATATGAAAAAGAAAGACTTATGTGAGGCTGCAGGTATCAGTCATGCTTCAGTGGCGAAACTCGGAAAAAATGAAAATGTTACAACAGATGTGCTGGTGAAAATTTGCACTGCCTTAAAATGTGATATTAGTGATATCATGGAAATAATAGAGATTGAAAGGGAAAAGGCGTGATGGAACAAGTTTTAAAGAAAGAAAAACAGATACAGGCAAAGCCTATTATGAAATGGGCCGGTGGGAAGACCCAGATGTTAGGGGATATCATGCCTAAAATTCCTCAGAAATATGGAAAATATATAGAGCCATTTATTGGTGGTGGTGCACTGTTTTTTGCATTAAGTCCGGATAAATCAATAATCGCAGATAGTAATCCGGAATTGATTAACATGTATCGACAAGTTGCTGATAATGTAGAGGCTGTTATTTCATATCTAAAGAAATATAAAAATACTAAAGAAGATTTTTATGAAGTACGTTCGTTAGATTGGCTCAAATTGAAAAAAGAAGAAGCAGCAGCGAGAACGATTTATTTGAATAAAACATGTTTTAATGGTTTATATCGTGTCAATAAGAAGGGACAGTTTAACGTTCCGTTTGGTAAATATAAAGCTCCAAACTTTTGCGATGAAGAAGCTTTATTCGCTGCATCAGATGTGCTGAAAAAAGCAACTATAACATGTGGAGATTATTTGTCAGTATTGAAAGAATATGCAGAACCGGGAGATTTTATCTTTTTAGATCCCCCGTACTTGCCGATTTCAGAATATTCGGATTTTAAGAGATATACAAAAGAGCAATTTTATGAAGAAGATCATGTAGAATTAGCAAAAGAGGTCAAAAGATTACAGGAATTAGGCTGCCATGTAATATTGACCAATTCTAATCATCCATTGGTTCATGAGCTATACGCAGATTATAAGATTGAGGTTATCCAAACCAAAAGGTATATTTCCTGCAATGGAAGTAAAAGAAAAGGCGAGGATATTATAGTAGATATTTTGCCAAAACAAAAAACTATGTTAAAAATAGTTCCGAAACCTTTACCTGAACAGGTAATGAAATATCCGGCCACTAGATATATGGGCTCTAAAAGTAAATTATTACCTCAAATTTGGGCTGTTGCTTCACAATTCAATTTTGACTCAGTAGTGGATCTGTTTTCTGGCTCTGGTATTGTAGGTTATATGTTTAAAGCTCAGGGAAAGACTGTAATTAGCAATGACTATATGGCAATGTCAGCAACTTTTACCAAGGCAATGGTAGAAAACAATAATGTTGTATTGCCATTGGACGAGGCGAAAAAATTATTGATTGAAAAAAGAGAGTCTGATCATTTTGTAGAAGAGATATTTCGAGGCTTATATTATAAAGATGAGGAAAATAGGCTAATAGATGTTTTGCGGACTAATATTGCTGCTATTAGAGATCAATATAAGAAAGCAATTGCAATGACAGCATTGATTAGAGCTTGTACAAAGAAAAGACCAAGAGGAATTTTTACATATACTGGAGATCGGTATAATGACGGAAGAAAAGATTTGCAGAAATCTTTAGAACAGCAATTTTTGGAAGCAGTGGAAAGTATCAATAATGCAATTTTTGATAATGGTTGTGAAAATAAATCTAAACATGGAGATGCAATGGAAGTAAAAATTAAACATCCAGATTTAGTATATATTGATCCACCGTATTATTCTCCACTGTCAGATAATGAATATGTACGTAGATATCATTTTGTTGAAGGTCTGGCACGAGATTGGAAAGGTGTCGAAATACAGGAAAATACAGTAACAAAGAAATTTAAGTCATATCCGACACCGTTTTCAACTAGAAAAGGTGCTGCAGATGCATTCGATAAGTTGTTTAAAAAGTTTTCCGACAGTATTTTGATTGTATCTTATTCTTCTAATAGTCAACCAACACAAGATGAAATGGTTGCACTTATGTCTAAATACAAAGAACATGTAGAGGTAGTTCCAATAGATTATACATATTCTTTTGGAAATCAGAAACATGCTAAGACAAATCGAAATAAGGTACAGGAATATTTATTTGTTGGATTTAACGGAGAAGATGTATGGCAAAAGCAAAAACTACAATTAAAAAAATAACTCAAAATGCATGGGAGTGCACGAAGATATTTAAAACGGGTGAAATAGAGAAAAGAATTGTAAAAGATCCTATTGATATTTGGTCAATAGGCAATACTGGCGTAAGAAATCCGTGGCGAATACCAGGTGGATATAAAGTATATGTTGAATCTAACCAGGTTGGAAAAATTCGGACTGCACAAGAACAAAAATTGTTTAAAGAAAAATTATTATTAGCAGGGGAAATTGGTGGAGATCCTAAGAAAGATGCAGACGCCAGTATTACGAGAAAATATCGTTTGATGTTTAATAAATACGGTTTTGCATATCCAGAAGTCTTAAAGAAAGATGGATTTTCTCAAAAAGAGATAGGAAAAATTGATGATATTACACCAGCTGGATGGGCATTTTATCATGCAAATACTATTCAAGCTCAACAAGAATGCTTTTTGAGAGGGCTAGTTGTTCAAATGGAACCATTAGGTGAAAGAGAGACATATTCTCCATTACGGTGGGTATTGAAGATAATGTTTGATTTGTTTGAACGTACAGGTGACTATAAAATTAATTATATAGAATTTGCGGTATGTGTACAAACAAGTTCACCTAAATATGAACTGGAAACAGTTGTAAATAAAATTTTGGAAATTAGAGGTAGAAGAAAGAAATATATTAACAAAAAGAAATTTGATAGAGATTTAATACATAATGCTTGGAAGCATTATTTTAAAGAAGAGAAAAATTTTCATGAATATGCAGACATGAATTTAAGATATTTAAGTGCAAGTGGAATTTTAAAGCGATCTGGAAGAGGAATAACTGTAATGCCGGAATATAAGTCTCTTGCATATGAATTGACTAAAAATGTAATTAGTGATGCAACATTAAAGGAAAGGTACAAATTACTTTGCCAAGGAGCTCCGTTACCAACAGATAATACAGAGATTGCTAAAAAGGTGTTGGAAGATTTAATAAACGAATTGGAAATGTACAATATTAAATATGAAATACCTGATATTACATTAGACAATTCGAAAAATATCAATATTGTAAGAAGTAATCTAAAACAAAATATTGATCATTATAAAGAAGAAAAATATGCACAAAATCAAAGAGAATGTTGGTATGAAATATACGAGTATATGAAATTACTGATTTCAAATAATGGAAAAAGTAAAGAATTGGGAGAAGATTATATAATAAATGTTCCAAAAGCAGAAGCCGCAGCATATTTGGAATGGATTTTGTGGAGAGCTTTTTTGGCGATAGATCATATAGTTAATAAACCATATGATGCTAGAGGGTTTAATGTAGATCAAGATTATTTACCAATCGGAACTGCACCAGGTGGAAAACCAGATATGATTTTTGAATTTGATGATTATGTTATTGTTGTTGAAGTAACATTATCTACAAATTCTAGACAAGAAGCTATGGAAGGAGAACCTGTTAGGAGACATGTTGCTGATTTGGTACAGAAATATAAAAAACCTGTTTATGGTTTGTTTGTAGCAAATAAAATTGATTCTAATACAGCAGAGACATTTAGAATGGGTGTTTGGTATACAACACAAGATGAACGTTTGGAATTACATATTGTGCCGTTAACATTGACACAATTTAGTGAATATTTTAAATTTATTTTTACAGAAAATTTTGCGGAACCGCAAAAAATCGTAGACCTTATGTGTAATTGCGAAAATTATCGAAAAATATGTGAAGGTCCAGAATGGAAAAAGTGTATAAATGAAGTTGTTCAAATAATGACAAAAAGGTAGTGAAAACAATGGAAGAACAATATAAAAAAACTTTCGATCAAATGGTTGATTCATTAAAAATGTATCAACGATATGAATTAAAAGATAAAAATAGAAAAGATATATTAGACAAGGTATATGTAGATCCTATTGAAAATGATGGTATTTTAAATTTATGTTTGAAAGATAATACAACTGTACTTATAGGCAGACGTGGTACAGGAAAATCAACTATCTTTATGCGGATGCAGAATGAATTACGTAAACAGAATGATATAATGACGTGTTATATAGATGTAAAAAGCATATTTGATGTTGCGAAAAGAAATTATATTACAATCAATTATTTAAAAACCAGCAATTTAGAAGAAATTGAGCAATATTCAATACAAAGGCAATTTATTTTAGATTTTGTAGATGAACTTATAAATGAAATATGTAAAAATTATGATACAATTTGGGAGAAATTTAAACAAAAGTTACATATATCTAAATCACAAAAGGCTATAGATAAATTGAAAAATATACGAAAAAGGATACAAGATAATAATCATTTAAGCAACATTGAAATGCAAACTTTGCAAGAAGTAATGCATTCGAATGTAGATAATATGTCGTATTGTGACAAAAGGTCTATGAAAATGGATATTTCATTGAGCAAAAAGAAAAATATTCTAAATGCAGGCGGAAACAGGGAAAATACCTTATCAGAGGGAGAAGAAAACGGAAAAAAATATAACAGGGTTTTTGCAAGAATATTTGAAATAACATCAATAGTAACAGAAATAAAAAGTATATTACAAGAATTATCAATGCGAAGATTGTTTCTAATTTTAGATGATTATTCAGAGATAGAGCAGACTTCATTGGTTATGTTTTGTGATTTGATTGTTAATACGTTACATAATAATTCTGATAATTTTGTAAAGTTAAAAATATCTGCTTATCCAGGTAGAGTTGAACTAGGTGAATTAGACAGACAAAAGGTAGATATACGATATTTGGATTACTTTCAGCTGTATGCTGGAGATAAAAGAAATGAAATGGAAAGCATGGCCGTAGCATATACAGAAAGATTAATGGATACAAGACTAAAAATATATACAGGAAAAGATTTTGATTATTATTTTGATACGACTAAAACATCAAAAGAAGAGTACTGTAAATATTTGTTCAATATGACAATGAATGTAGTAAGACATATTGGACTTATATTAGATTACGCGCAAGAGTTATCTATAATTCAGGGAGAACGAATTACATTAAATATTTTAAATGAAGCATCGAAACGTTTTTATAAAGAAAGATTAGTGCAATTTTTTGAAGAAAGTAAAACGGCAAAGATGACATATAATGAACGAATTGAGTCATTAGAATTGAACAAATTATTAAATCAAATCATCGATAAAGAAAAAACTATTAAAACAAATATTAGAACAAACCAATATACGGCAGTAATATTTCAAAAAGAGCGTAATAATCCATATACGAGTCATTTTTATATTGCACAAGAATTAGAGCCTTATTTAGGTAGTTTAGAATTGAATTTCTTTATTAGTAAATATAATGAAATGTCAAATAAGTCAGGAAAAAAAGTTTCTATTTATGCACTTAATTATGGATTATGTATGGATGAAAATCTAAGATGGGGAAAACCAAAGGGAAATGAATACCGTACATACTTTATTGAGTCGCCCTTTAATTTCACTCCAGTTATTAAAAATTTTTTGTCAGAAAATAAAAAAATATATTGTGAAAACTGTATGCATGAGTTTAGCGAAGAAGAGTATAATCTAATGAAAAAATACGGTGGTACTTGCCTAAAATGTGGTTGTAAAAATAGTATACAGGAGAAAAGGGTACTTTCGGATGAAGAACGAAGTGAAATAGAAGAAATAGAAAAAAAGGATAATTTATTGGAGAGAGAGCAATATCAGTTGCTGAAATTGTTACAATATAGTAGAAAAGATAAAACAGCAACGGAGTTAGCACAAGAATTGGATGTGAGTTGGCAAAAAATAGGATGGATAGCAAAAAAAATAGAGGAAGATTATTGTTACCTAAAAAAAGAACCACGAAAGGGAAAAATGTATTACGTTTTATCTGATTTGGGAAGAGAATATTTAGATTCGATAACACCATGATAACAAAATCAAAAAAAATAATACAGACACAACGGAAAATCCGGATTTTCCCACACGAATCACACGAAAAACCACCATTTGTACACCGCAATACATCGGTCTGATATCGTGAAGGTGGACGTACTGTAGGATCAGGACGTGTTGCTACAATCATCGAATAATTTTAGCATAACATCTTAAATTATATATATTGAGTACCGCAAGGTACATTGTGTCCAAACGTAAGATACCCCGGAACCGTAAGGTTTCCGGGGTTTTTCTGTTGCCTGGAAACATAAAAATTATGAAAAATAATTCTATATTAAAATATGGATATTTGATGAAATCTTTGCTGTTGAATGAAGAAGAACCGATATATGGAAAATATGGAATGTTGCGAAAACAGTTCCTGAAGGAACACAGATCAGCAAAATATCAATACTTGCTATTGACTGGAAAGCTGACGGAACACCTGAATCAGATTGATCAGGAAGCCAGAAAGCAGGTGGAAATACTTATGGAACAGATGGTGAAAAAACAGGGTGCGACGGAAGAATTAAAGGCACAGGATCAGATGAAGTGGGTTAGATTAATGATTAATATAAAATCCAGTGCAGAAGAAATTGTAGTGAAAAATACGATATATATGTAGGTGGAAATAGGCGGTCGAAAAGGATCGCTTTTTTCTGTTTTGTGTGTATTGGAATAGTATTTTAAAATGAACTATGGTAGAATAAAGTAAAGACAAATCGAGAGCTTTTGGATAAAATTTTGAAAATTATCGAGGAAGTTACTATGAAAAAATGTAGATATTGTGGCAAAGAATTAGATAGTAATTTGGAATTTTGTAGCAGTGAGTGCGAAAACAGCTATAGAAAGATAATTGAAAAAGATAGACATAAAATTAAGTATTTCATTTCGAGCATTATTTTAGGGTTTTTAGCTATGTTTTATGGTGTTGTGTCAAGCCGCAATTGCATGATTGGAAGTGGAATTATAGTAATGGGGGTCACTGTTGTTTTGCTTCCATTTACTACTTCAGAAACAACTGCTTTATTTGGAAATAAAAAGGCGAGATTTATTGGAAGAATACTAGGCATGATACTTATAGCGGTTGGAATATGGGTAGGGTTTATTTGATGACAACTTTAGTCTTTAGAGCAAATTAATCAGAAGTTGAGAGGAGATCTCTGTAATGTTTATATTTTTATCTGCGTGTTCACTTTTAGTACCGTTATCTATGATTATATTGGGATATACGTGGAAAGATAAGCCTCCTAAAGATCGGCAGGGGAGTTCGGGATATCGAACTACTATGTCAAGGATGAATGATGAAACATGGAGATATGCACACAGGTGTTGGGGCTGGTGAAGCGCGCATGAAAAACGCGAAAGCGTTTCACGATAAATGCGAAAACGCCTATCT
>NZ_JBWJVP010000289.1:0-6852 GCF_056339915.1 Blautia sp. ZXY-1-B12
GAATTTATCATTCAGGCACAGAGCGGAGAACCGTACGATGTAGAAAATCTGCCGGAGGAAACCATCCCTTTTTATATGATATTTCTCATTTCGCTTGTGGTCGGATTTGTGATCGCGCTGATCGTAACCGGAGTAATGAGAAGCCGGATGAAGACTGTACATATGAAGCCGGATGCAGCAGATTATATGAAAGACGGAAGTCTTCATATTAACAGAAGCCGGGATATATTTCTGTATCATCAGGTCACACGTACGGCGAAGCCGAAGGAAGAGAGTTCCGGTGGCGGTGGAAGCAGTACCCATACAAGTTCTTCGGGTGAGACGCATGGGGGTTCCAGTGGATCATTTTAACCGACTGGCATGACATATAAAAATCCTGATCTTTTATATTATTTTATGGGATAACCATAAAATGACAGGAAAGATTGGGATTTTATTTTGCGCAAAATTACGGATACCGGTTGCAAGACATCAGAGAATATGATACAGTACAAGGTGGTTTGTTTTGTGTAGAGACAGTTGTCCGGCAAAAAGAAAATAAACTGCGAAGCGGATTGCAAATATCCGCCTGACGATAACAGATTTCTGCACAAAAGAATTATAAAATGAAATAAAAAACAGAAATAATGGAGAGGACATGAAAAAATACGTTGATAATTTTATGCAATACCGGTTTCTTTTGTCAGAACTGGTAAAAAAAGGGATTAAGCTGAAATACAGACGTTCTTATCTGGGAATGATATGGTCTATGCTGGAGCCGCTTCTTACCATGATCGTGCTTACAATTGTATTTGGTACTTTGTATGGAAATACAGACAGGACTTTTCCTGTATATATCCTGACAGGACGACTCTTGTACAGTTTCTTTTCACAGTCCACCAAGGCCGCTTTGAAATCTATACGTCAGAACTCGGCAATGATCAAAAAGGTATACGTACCCAAATATTTGTATCCGCTGTCCAGTGTGCTTTTTAACTATGTGATCTTTCTGATCTCACTGATCGTACTGGCAATGGTGAGTGTGATACTTGGTGTAAAGCCTACGTTCTATCTGCTTCAGGCACCAATCGCACTGATACTGATTCTTATTATGTCATATGGATGCGGAATGATCCTGGCAACAATAGGTGTATTTTTCAGAGATATGGAATATCTCTGGTCTGTAGCACTTATGCTGGTTATGTATACATGTGCGATTTTCTATTATCCTGAAAAGCTTTTGAAGAGTGGATGGGCATGGATACTGAAATATAACCCATTGTATTGTGTGATTGATATTTTCAGATGTTCAGTATTTGGAAAAGCGATGAATATTCATTATTTTGCATATGCACTTATCTTTTCCGTTGTGGCAATGGTGATTGGATTATTCTGCTTCAAGAAGAAACAGGATGATTTTATTCTTTACATCTGAGAACTGAGACAGAAAGCTGCAGGGCAGCGGAACGAATTATTTTTGAAAAATAAGGAGAAAAAATGAGCAAACAACCAGCGATTATTGTTGATAATGTGAGTATGAAATTTAATCTCAGCAAAGAGAAAGTAGACAGTCTGAAAGATTATATTATCAAGTCAATTAAAAAAGAGATTAAATATAATGAATTCTGGGCTTTGCAGAATGTGAGCTTTACAGTGGAAAAAGGAGACAGGGTAGGAATCCTCGGACTGAATGGTGCAGGAAAGAGTACTCTTCTTAAGGTTATCGCAGGCGTTTTCAAACCAACAGAAGGTTCAGTTACAAAACATGGGAAGATGGTTCCGCTTCTGGAACTGGGTGCAGGCTTTGATCCACAGTATACAGGAAAGGAAAATATTTATCTTTACGGAGCAATGCTTGGATATTCCAAAGAATTTATTGATGAGAAGTATGATGAGATCGTGAAATTTTCTGAACTGAAGGATTTTATTGATGTGCCGATCAAGAATTATTCATCAGGTATGAAATCCAGGCTTGGATTTTCGATTGCTACAGTGGTGTCTCCTAAAATTCTGATATTGGATGAGGTATTATCTGTAGGTGATGCGAAATTCCGTAAGAAGAGTGAGAAGAAAGTACTCAGCATGTTTGATTCGGGTGTAACAGTGTTGTTTGTCTCTCATTCTCTGGGCGCAGGTTCAGAGAATCTGCAATAAGGCGATGATCCTTGAAAAGGAAAACTGATCGCTTACGGAGATATTGATACGATTTCTGAACAGTATGAGAAAATGACTAACTGACAGGGACAGACAGAGATATCTGTCTGACAGAGAAAAAATTTAAGAAGTCAGAAATATCCGGAGGAGTATATGACAAACGGATTAAAAAAAGAAGATTCAGCAGCTTTAAAAGGTCTTGCAGTGTTACTGCTGATCTTTCACCACTGCTATCGTCTTGCAGACAGAATCGAAAGATATCAGGTGGATCTGTGCGGGCTGACAACAGAACAGCTTGTTGCTATTGCGGAATGCTGTAAGATCTGCGTGGCAATATTTGCATTTGTATCCGGTTACGGGCTGTTGTATGGATATTCGGCTAAAATGAAAAATAAAGAAAAGTATGCAGTATCAGAATGGATATCCGGACATCTTCTTTCCACTATGTCCGGATTCTGGTTTATGGCAGCTGTATCCTATCTTATTTACTTTGGACTTGGACTTAAGGATCCGAGCAAGTGGGGAGAAACCTTTTATGAAAGAGGATTCGCCGTATTTGCAGATATACTGGGAATCTCCAGACTTTTGGAGACTGAAAGTCTTAACGGGGCATGGTGGTATATGAGTGCTGCGTTTGTATTTATTATATTGCTTCCTCTGTTAGATGGGACGATTGAGAAATTTGGAGGCATATTCTGTATTGCAGTTATCTTTTTGCTTCCGAGAATTTTAGGTATTGGATTTCAGGGAGGCTCAAAGCCATATTCATTTCTTTTGATATTTGTGGCAGGAATGTTATGCTGTAAATATAATTTCTTTCAAAAATTGCATGAATACAGTCGGAAAAAATTAAAATTCATCTGTTTGTCTGCTTTACTGTGTGCCGGCCTTTTCCTGTACCATAAAATCGACCTGAAAATTTTCTGGGAATTTCGGTATGCACTTGTTCCATTCCTGCTGATTCTCTTTTGCGTTGAATATTTGTTCAGGATTACGCCTGTATCCTTGTTCCTTCAGTATCTGGGCAAGCATTCCATGAACATCTGGCTGGTACATACATTTGTGAGAGATTCTCTGGGAAAATATGTATTTGCATTAAAAAAATTCTGGCTGATTCCTGTTGCAGTTCTTGTGATTTCGCTGGGAATCAGTTACTGCCTGGATTTTCTTAAGAAGATTACAGGATATCAGAAACTGATACGGCTGTTAAAGAAAAAGGTGACGGAACATTATGCGGTACGGGAATGATTTTTCGAGAGGATCGCAATAGGATTCAGAGTGGACAATAGTGACGGATGGGAGAGCGTATCATGAAAATACTGCAGATTGGAATGGGAAATGTTGCCGGAGGTCTGGAAGCATTTGTGATGAATTACTATAGAGTTCTGGTGCATATGGATATACAGTTTGATTTTGTGTGTATGTATGATAAAATTGCATATGAAGAGGAAATCAGGAAACTGGGTGGAAGGATCTACTATATTCCAAATGTAAAAAAGAACTATCAGGGCTATATAAAAGAACTGAAAAAAATATTAAAAGAAACAAAATATGATGCAGTACATGTAAATATGCTTTCAGCTGCAAATATTGTTCCGTTACGTGTGGCTCATACAATGAAAGTGCCAAAGATAATTGCGCACAGCCACAGCTCTTCCTGTCCCGGACTGATCAGAAAAATCATGGACAACTGGAATAGACCAAAGATTGCAAAATATGCTACTGACAGGATTGCATGCGGAGAAATGGCGGGCAGGTGGCTGTTTGGAGATAAAGCTTTCCAAAGCGGTCAGGTTACGTTGATCAATAATGCCATTCAGGCAGAGAAGTTCAGTTTTTCAGAAAAAGACAGAGATTCACTCAGAAAGGAACTGGGATGGGAAAATAAAACAGTGATCGGTCATGTAGGAAGATTTGATATTCCGAAGAATCATGACAGAATGCTTGATATTTTTCAACAGATCGTTTCCGAAAAAAAAGATGTGATGCTGTGTCTGGTAGGTCCAAAGGAAGGTCTGTACAAAGAGATAAAAGAGAAAACAGTTCAGAAAGGACTGGAAGATAAGGTATATTTTGCCGGTAAACAGGAGAATATCCGCAGGTATTTATCTGCTATGGATGTTTTTCTGTTTCCGTCTGTTTTTGAGGGTGTGCCATTTGCGCTTATTGAAGCCCAGGCAAATGGACTTGCCTGCGTGATGTCAGAGGCGGTGTCTGAGGAGGCAGTTGTTTTTCCTGAGAGAGTCAGACGGCTGTCACTTGACAGAGATAATATACAGTGGGCGGCAGCAGTGATGGCAATGAGTTCTATGAACAGAGAAGCGGCTGATCTGATAAAGAAGCGGCTGTCAGATACGCATTTTAACATTGAGACAGAGGCAAAACGTTTGAAAGATTTATATTATCATACGAGGTAAATTACAGATGGACAAGATTGATTTTGTATTGCCATGGGTGGATGGATCAGACTCAGCCTGGATAAAGCAGAGAAATGAGTATCTGGGAATTAAAAATGACCAGACACAGGACAGCAGATTTCGGGACTGGGAAAATCTGCAGTACTGGTTCAGAGGTGTTGAAAAATTTGCTCCATGGGTGAATCATATATATTTTGTGACATGGGGGCATATCCCTTCATGGCTGAATACAGATCATCCGAAGCTGACAGTTGTAAAACACGAGGATTATATTCCGAAGCAGTATCTGCCCACATTCAGCAGTCATCCCATTGAACTGAATATGCATCGGATCCGAGGTTTATCCGAACAGTTTGTATATTTTAATGATGATACCTTCATCATAAATAAAATGGAACCGGAAGACTTTTTCAGAAATGGTCTTCCAAGAGACTATTGTATAGAAACAGCGTTGGTACAGGATGATATCAATAATCCGTTTGCCTGCATTCTTATGAACAATGCGGCACTTGTAAATATGCATTATTCAAAGAGAGAAGTGATTGGCAGAAACTGGAAAAAATGGTTTCATCCTGCATATGGAAAAATGGTATTCAGAAATATGCTGATGCTTCCGTACAGGGAGTTTTCCAGTTTTAAAT
The DNA here is from genome assembly GCF_056339915.1 of Blautia sp. ZXY-1-B12. NCBI lineage: Bacteria > Bacillati > Bacillota > Clostridia > Lachnospirales > Lachnospiraceae > Blautia > Blautia sp. ZXY-1-B12. The sequence goes on from NZ_JBWJVP010000289.1 coordinate 5,192, forward strand.
ATTCTCATATCTCAAGCTCTTTTTTGAAGAGTACCTTTGAAGAAGTGTGGAGGGAAGAAGGTGAAGTGCTGGACAGAGTATGCAGGACACGATTCCGTTCTCCGGGGATGTAAATCAGTATGTGATGAAATACTGGCAGTATATGGAGGGAAAATATGAACCTCAATCACCGAAAATCGGGAAATTTTTTACCATAGGTCTTCACGACCGGCAGATACATGATGTACTCAGAAATCAGAAGTGTAAAATATTGTGTATAAATGATACGGAAAATATAGGAGATTTCAGACAACAGAAAAGAAATATCAAAGATTCTTTTGAGAGTATCCTTCCCGAAAAGTCTGCATTTGAATTATCTTACAAAGATTCCGGAGGCATGTATGACAAAAAGTGCGATTAAAAAATATACGGAAAGGCTGGGCTTTTTCGGAATGATCCTGCACTGATATCGGTCGTTTTATGACAAAAACAGAGCAGCAGGTCATTGGAAAGCTGACTGTGCGTTTTGGAAAAGTAAAGAAAAACCGGCTTGTGTTTAAAAATCGGGAAATGATGGACTGCACAGATAATCCGGAAGCTTTTTATGAATATCTTATAAGTTCCGGGTATAATAAAAAATATGAGATCATCTGGCTGGTCTCTGAAAAAAGAAAATTCAGAAATCAGAATACCGGAAATGTAAAATTTGTAACTGCTGAAAATAAATATGGATGGAGTAGTCCGCTGGCATATTATTATGGTGCTACAGCCGGATTTTTCTTTTATTCTCATAACAGTGCAGGACTGAACAGGTATCGGTGTAAAGGACAGACAGTTGTAAATCTGTGGCATGGGTGCGGTTATAAAGATGCAGAGCAGGGAAAGAAAAAACAGAATATAAAGCCTGATTTTGACTATGCACTTGTTCCCGGACCGGTATTTGTGAAAACGAAATCCGGACTATGGAACTGCGAACCGGACAGGCTGTTAATGATGGGATATCCCAGATATGACTGGATGCTGCATCCGTCAATGAGTAAGGATGAAATTCTGGACAGTCTGTTCGGATGGAAAGGGAAAAAAGCTGTTCTGTGGATGCCGACTTTCAGAAAAAGTGATCTGGGAGGGTGTGCGGAAAATGAAATTGAGCTTCCCTGTCAGCTTCCGGCAATACAGAATATGAACGAGCTGAAAGAACTGGACAGTTATCTAAGGGAGCAGGAGATTATTCTGATCATAAAGAAGCATCCGCTTCAGACGGAATGGGATGAGAATGAACAGGAGTTTACCAATATACGTTATGTTGCGGAAGCCCTGTTGGAGAAAAAACAGATAAAACTTTATGAACTGATAGGGATCAGCGACGGTCTGCTCTCTGATTACTCGTCAGTGGCAGTAGATTATCTGCTGTTGGACAGACCGCTTGGATATGTGCTTGCGGATTACAATATATATAAAGAAAAAAGGGGATTTGTATTTAAAGATCCGCTGGAATATATGCCGGGTGAGAAAATCTATAATGCCTGTGATATCAGAAAATTTATGAAACATCTGACTGATGGAACAGACAGTTACCGGCAGGAGAGAGCAAAGAATCTGAAACAGATGCACAATAAAACAGAAAACTATTGCAAAAGGCTTGCAGATTATTTACAATTGTAGCTGTTATATGAATGCGAAGA
>NZ_JBWJVP010000290.1:0-19703 GCF_056339915.1 Blautia sp. ZXY-1-B12
CCGGATGTATCCCTCCTATGGCATATACAGGAATCTTTACTGCTTTACAGACATTCTCCAGAAATTCCAGTCCTCTGGGTGGAAGTCCTTTTTTACAGTCAGTTGTATAAATATGTCCTGCCGTAAGATAATCAGCTCCCAGACTTTCTGCTTTCAATGCATCTTCTACGGAGTGAACCGAACTTCCGATCTGCCGGAAACCTCCAAGCTTTCCCTCATATTTTTCCAACAGAAACATTGGCAGATGAATGTATGGATGATGCAGTTTTTCTGCTACGTTTACATAGGTATGTAATATACAGGGAACCTGATATCTCTTACAGATTTCCAGTATCTGCTCTGCCAGACGAGAATATTCTTCCTCCGGCAGATCCTTTTCCCTCAGAATAACCGCCTTCGGATGAAGGCTGCATACACGCTCGATCTGTTCTGCAAAGGGACGTTGACACAGGGAGCGGTTGGTCACTGCAATTACATTTTCATAAGGATTTTTCTGCATTTTAGAGGTACACATAATCATTCATAACCGGCTGAAGATCATGATCCAAAAGTGCCTTATAGACTTCATCTACAGACCTTCCGTCTGAAATCTCAAACTGGTCATCTCCTTTATCTTCGATATCCTCCACATGACTTCCGATTCCTGTGCTGACTCCTGCTGAAATCTTTGTCGCAGCAATTCCAACCAGGTTATCGCGGACACGCTCACACTCTCTGGTAGATACCGTAATGCTTGCAAATGGCATGAACAGACGATAGGCGCAGACCACCTGAAGCAGCTGTGGTTCATGTACATCCATAGGATTAATACGGTCATTGTTGATGATCGGCCGAAGTCTCGGACAGGAAAATGCAATCTCTGCATGAGGATATTTTCTCTGCAAAAGATATGCATGATATCCGGTGGCAAAAGCATCCTTACGGAAATCATCCAGTCCCAGAAGTGCAGCAAATCCTACTCCTCGCATACCACCCTTTAAAGCACGTTCCTGTGCGTTCAGACGATAAGGAAATATACGCTTGTGCCCTGCAAGATGCAGAGTTTCATACTTATCTGAATTATAAGTCTCCTGGAATACCGTTACATAATCAGCTCCGCATTCATGGAGATATGCATACTCATCTGAATTCATAGGATAAACTTCAAGTCCGATTACTTTGAAATATTTCCGGGCAATCTTACATGCTTCTCCGATATATTTTACATCAGATTTTGCTCTGCTCTCTCCTGTAAGAATCAGGATTTCCTGCAGTCCTGTCTTTGCGATAGCAGCCATTTCCTTATCAATCTCTTCTGCATTCAGCTTTGCTCTGCGGATCTTATTATGGCAGTTAAATCCGCAGTAAATACAGTAATTCTCACAGTAATTTGCAATATAAATAGGGGTAAACATATACACACTGTTCCCAAACTTAGTTTGGGAACAGTGTGTATATGTTTACCCCTATTTATATTGCAAATTACTGTGAGAATTACTGTATTTACTGCGGATTTAACTGCCATAATAAGATCCGCAGAGCAAAGCTGAATGCAGAAGAGATTGATAAGGAAATGGCTGCTATCGCAAAGACAGGACTGCAGGAAATCCTGATTCTTACAGGAGAGAGCAGAGCAAAATCTGATGTAAAATATATCGGAGAAGCATGTAAGATTGCCCGGAAATATTTCAAAGTAATCGGACTTGAAGTTTATCCTATGAATTCAGATGAGTATGCATATCTCCATGAATGCGGAGCTGATTATGTAACGGTATTCCAGGAGACTTATAATTCAGATAAGTATGAAACTCTGCATCTTGCAGGGCACAAGCGTATATTTCCTTATCGTCTGAACGCACAGGAACGTGCTTTAAAGGGTGGTATGCGAGGAGTAGGATTTGCTGCACTTCTGGGACTGGATGATTTCCGTAAGGATGCTTTTGCCACCGGATATCATGCATATCTTTTGCAGAGAAAATATCCTCATGCAGAGATTGCATTTTCCTGTCCGAGACTTCGGCCGATCATCAACAATGACCGTATTAATCCTATGGATGTACATGAACCACAGCTGCTTCAGGTGGTCTGCGCCTATCGTCTGTTCATGCCATTTGCAAGCATTACGGTATCTACCAGAGAGTGTGAGCGTGTCCGCGATAACCTGGTTGGAATTGCTGCGACAAAGATTTCAGCAGGAGTCAGCACAGGAATCGGAAGTCATGTGGAGGATATCGAAGATAAAGGAGATGACCAGTTTGAGATTTCAGACGGAAGGTCTGTAGATGAAGTCTATAAGGCACTTTTGGATCATGATCTTCAGCCGGTTATGAATGATTATGTGTACCTCTAAAATGCAGAAAAATCCTTATGAAAATGTAATTGCAGTGACCAACCGCTCCCTGTGTCAACGTCCCTTTGCAGAACAGATCGAGCGTGTATGCAGCCTTCATCCGAAGGCGGTTATTCTGAGGGAAAAGGATCTGCCGGAGGAAGAATATTCTCGTCTGGCAGAGCAGATACTGGAAATCTGTAAGAGATATCAGGTTCCCTGTATATTACATACCTATGTAAACGTAGCAGAAAAACTGCATCATCCATACATTCATCTGCCAATGTTTCTGTTGGAAAAATATGAGGGAAAGCTTGGAGGTTTCCGGCAGATCGGAAGTTCGGTTCACTCCGTAGAAGATGCATTGAAAGCAGAAAGTCTGGGAGCTGATTATCTTACGGCAGGACATATTTATACAACTGACTGTAAAAAAGGACTTCCACCCAGAGGACTGGAATTTCTGGAGAATGTCTGTAAAGCAGTAAAGATTCCTGTATATGCCATAGGAGGGATACATCCGGGAACAGGACAGTTAAATGAGATTATGGAACATGGTTCAGCCGGTGGATGTATTATGTCAGATATGATGAAGATATAGTAAATAAAAAGCCGTATTTCAACAATCAAACATGTTGAAATACGGCTTTTATAAAAGCATCATTCATCAAAAATAGTAACAATTTCACCATCCAGAATACGGTTTGTATTCTTTACGGCACAGAAGTTTCCGCACATACTGCAGGTGTCTTCTTTCTCAGGTTTGGCCTCTGCGCGGTAGCGTCTTGCTTTCTCAGGATCCATGCTGAGTTTGAACATTTCTTCCCAGTCAAGACGTTTTCTCGCTTCGCTCATCTTATAATCCCATTCTGCGGCACCGGGAACTCCTTTGGCAATATCAGCAGCATGAGCAGCAATTTTGGCAGCAATAATTCCCTCTTTTACATCAGCTGCATTTGGCAGACGAAGATGTTCTGCAGGTGTTACATAGCAGAGGAAAGCAGCACCTGAATAAGCAGCGATCGCACCGCCGATTGCGGAAGTAATGTGGTCATATCCGGGAGCAACATCTGTTACAAGCGGTCCAAGTACATAGAAAGGAGCGCCATGGCAAAGAGTTTTCTGGATCTCCATATTAGCTGCGATCTGGTTCAGCGGCATGTGGCCAGGTCCCTCGATCATAACCTGAACATCCTTTTCCCATGCACGTTTGGTAAGCTCACCGAGAGTGATCAGCTCTTCAATCTGTGCAGTATCAGTTGCATCTGCAATACATCCGGGACGACATGCATCTCCCAGACTTAAAGTGATATCATACTCTCTGCAGATATCAAGAATTTCATCAAAATGTTCATAGAACGGGTTCTCTTTTCCTGTCATTTCCATCCATGCGAACATAATAGAACCACCTCTGGAAACAATGTTCATGAGACGTTTATTCTGTTTGAAACGTGCTGCGGTTGCACGATTCATACCGCAGTGGATAGTCATAAAATCCACGCCGTCTTCTGCATGCATACGTACGATATCAATCCACTCTTCAGAAGTAATCTTGCCAAGTGCTTTGTGATAATATACTACTGCGTCGTAGATTGGAACAGTACCGATCATTGCCGGACATTCGGATGTAAGTTTGCGGCGGAAGCTTCTGGTATCTCCGTAGGAGCTGAGATCCATGATGGCTTCTGCACCCATTTCTACTGCTGAATGTACCTTTTCATATTCCATATCAACGTCTTTCCAGTCTCTGGAAACACCTAAATTTACATTGATCTTGGTGGTCAGCTTTGCACCGACACCGCTCGGACTGATGCTCTTGTGATTTTTGTTGCAGGGAATAATTACCTGTCCTTTTGCAATCAGTTCTCTTAATTCTTCCACGTCAAAGTGTTCTTTTTCTGCTACGATTTCCATCTGTGGTGTGATGATTCCCTGACGTGCCGCGTCCATCTGCGTTGTATACTGTGTCATTTTTTCCTCCTTGCCCTGCACTGTGGGCTCTTAATTGCTGCACATAGTAATAGATAAACAGCAATATTAAATGAACTGCGCCTCCTGCATACAGCAGGGACTTGCACCTGCGCATATTCGTAAGTTTTTAAGTAAACTACTGGTGTGACAGAGAGTGGTGCCCCCGGTCTGTCGTGGCAATATTTTATTGCCTTTCAGGCGTATGAAATCATTTGCCTGACTATTTGTCCGCAATTAAAACAAGGGGGAGATAATATGATATGTCCGTTCAGAGTAAAAGGAAAACTGCAATATGCCAACAAGCATATTGCAGTGTGGAAGAACTATAACTTTCCCTACGTTGGCATTATCCAAATCAGGTAATGGGTTAAAGCGATACAGCTTACTCTCAGCCTGTTTACACAAGCACCCCTTGTCTCAATTACAATCAGTGTATCACTTAGATATGGGAAAGTCAATATAAAATTTTGGCTACGTCATTGATAACGTAGCCGGATTTATGCAATTGCTATGGATAACTATGGTCAGACTAAGGACATATTATAGGCTTTGGAATCAGAATGCCATACTTTGTTTTTCACTTTTTTATTGGCAATTACCTTAATGCCGTACTTGGTATTCCTTTTCATTCTGGTGAGTGTAAAGAAATTGGAAGTTGTTGTTTTTACTTTTTTGAAAGAACTGCTTCCCGGATATTTTATGTAAATACTGTAATTGTCTGCACCGGCAGTTCTGTTCCATTTTACGCTCATGGAGCTGTTTGTGTTGCCTGCTTTCTGAAGAGTGATGACATTGGAAATATATCTGTCCGTAGAGGTTGAACTTACATACCGTTTATTTCCCAGAACCAGGTAAGGGTAAATCTTCACCTGATAAAATGTATTGCCGGATATTGGAATGGTAAAGGAATATCTGGTATTAAAATATTTAGTTATAAGTTTGTGGGCTGCAGAACTCTGGTATACAACCTTATAACCTGTAATGGAGTTTGAAGGGTTTACAGTCTGCATATTGAAGGTATATCTGCCGGTTGATGCATAGGAAGATTTAATCTTTACCTTTGAATAAAGCGTGGTACATCCCACAGTACGGGAAGAAATCGCAATGCCGGATGAATTCAGTGCTGTGATTTTAATAACGTAAGCAGTTCCTGCTTTTAGCTTATTGATCTTAGCTTTGTTGCGGGTATTGCCAATATAGCCGAGAAAACGATAGGAAGAGGAACTTAAAGGGCTGATATTGACAGCATATTTGGAAGCATTGGTAACAGGGTTCCACTGAATAGTTACAGAATTCTCGGAAGCTGCTGTCTGTCTGATCCCTGGCTGGGCGGTAAGAGAAGCGCAGGCATTCTGTGCATCGGATGATTCAATGGCAGGGGTGTCAGAATCGTCACTTTGAGCCTGTTCCACAGATTGTTCAGCGGGTGCCAGCTGTGCTGTGGCTGCGAATACAGAGGAAGCGGACGATAACGTGAGAACAGCACTGAGTGCAATACTCACAAAGAATTTTTTAAAACTTCTTGCTTTCATAGTAAAACCTCCTTTTGAAGTGCAAAACGAGAGAAAAAAATTGTTTTGCAGATAGTACACCGAAGTGTGTCTGAGCAGATTTAAATAATAAAAAAGCTCCGTTAATGTTTGATTTATTGTAACATAACGGAGCTGAATTTCTGTAATTTGTCGTTGCGGGTAGTGGTTACTCATCCCATCCGTCATACATACGGATATTGACCTGAATATTTCTTACAATATCTCCCTCCAGCAGATCCAGATCGGATTCGTCGGAAATTGCAGGGAGATCCATTTCATCTTCCATTACTTCTGCATAAATCCAGTTATAAGCAGCCTCGTTTGCATTATCGATCGCATCGTCGAGAGTGTCGCCTTCAGCTTCACAACAGGCAAGATCCGGAAAAAATGCTTTATATCTGCCTTCTTCATTTTTGCGGAAAACCGCAGGATATATAAATTTCATTGGTAAGAACCCCTTTCTGCTTTACGTTTATACTTAGAATAGTATATAATACATTCATATATTCATCAAGAAAAAAAAGAGTTATTAGTAACATTGGTAACAGAAGGATAAGGGGTTATATAGTATGCTGACAATAGAAATGGATAATTTTGACCTGGGGCAGATCTGCAGATCCGGGCAGTGCTTTCGGATGGATCAGATCGGTGATGATCGTTACCGGGTGATTGCGGGAGATAAATATCTGGAACTGACTCAGGAGAGAGGAATTGTCAATTTCTTTTGTCCGGAAGAAGATTTCATTTTCTTCTGGATCCGGTATTTTGATCTGGATTGTGATTACAGTGAATATATAAACATGATCAATCCAAGGGATAAATATCTGACAGCAGCAGGAGAGATGGGAAGCGGAATCCGCATTCTGCAACAGGATCTGTGGGAGATGATTATTTCATTTCTGATCTCTCAACAGAATAATATTACAAGAATAAAGAAGTGTATTGAAAATATCAGCCGGGAATTTGGAGTAAGAAAAACAAGCAGCACAGGTGCAGAATATTATGCGTTTCCGACTGCAGAGGCATTGGCTTTGGCAACGGAAGAACAGCTTCGGGAGTGCAATCTGGGATACAGAGCAAAATATGTGCTGGACACAGCCAGAAAAGTCTGTTTCGGAGATATTTCACTTAACAGTCTGCATGATATGACTTATAAAGCTGCACGAAAAGAACTGCTGGGACTGTATGGAGTTGGTGAGAAAGTAGCTGACTGTATCTGTCTTTTCGGATTGCATCAGCTGGATGCATTTCCTGTAGATACTCACATCCGCCAGGCGTTGGATGCTCATTATAAACGGGGATTTCCAAACAGACGTTATAAGGGCTGCCGGGGCGTGATGCAGCAGTATATATTTTATTATGAACTGATGAAGTAACAATTCTGCAGATAACGATGGAATAGTTATTTGATGAAGGTCAGAAAACAAAGAGGAGGAATGTTATTATGGAAATCGGAGCAATGTTAGACGAATTAAGAGAAAAAGCGCTGAAAGACCGTAACATCTGGCAGGAACTGATGGACACCAGAAAGGCAGAACAGCCGCTTGCCGCTTTCTGCGCGAAGTGTCGGGAACTGGGATATCAGATTTATGAGATGGATATGATCACAGCCGGAGAAGAATTTTATGCTACCATGCGAAGAAGTACCAACGGTGGAGGTGAAAACTCTCCGAAGCTTGCAGGGGAAGACGATTTCTATGAACTTTTCTTCGCAAGCCTTGAGGAGCACATTTAGGCAAATAAGAAAGTCCTCATCTGCTGAGCTAGAGTGTGTCTGAAAAATCATTCCCGCAATCTGCACGCCCCACTTTGCGGGATATTTCACCCGAATTCAGTTGCCGTAGCCCACTACGGCGCCCTCATCCGAGCAAAATATCCCACAAATTGTGACGCACATCTTGCAGAAAGCCTTTTTCAGACACGCTCTGGTTAAAGAAACACAGAGATGGGGATTTTCTTTGGGATAATGTGTATAATTGTATGGATTATTTTGGTTATATGTGTATAAAATAATTATTCCTGGCTGTCTACACCATTTTTTTCACAGATATCATTCAGACAGCACCTGTCACAGTAAGGTTTAGTGCGTGCTGTACAGACATCGCGGCCATGATTGACCAGGCGGTGACAGAGATCATTGCCTTCTTCGGGCGGAATGATTTTCCATAAAGCCATTTCTACTTTCTTAGGTTCTTTCATATTATCGACCAGACCGATGCGGTTGGAGAGACGGATGCAATGGGTATCTGTCACGATCGCCGGTTTGCCGAATACATCTCCCATAATCAGATTGGCACTCTTTCTTCCAACTCCGGGAAGTTTCAGCAGAGCATCAAAATCCCCGGGAACATTGTCATGATACTGTTCGTGGAGGATTTTCATGCAGGCACTGATATCTCTTGCTTTACTCTTACCCAGACCACAGGGACGTACGATTGATTCGATATCTGCAACATCTGCATTTGCAAGAGCTTCTACAGTAGGGAACTTTGCATACAGATCCTGTACAACTACATTTACTCTTGCATCTGTACATTGTGCAGCCAGACGCACACTTACCAGTAATTTCCATGCATTATCATAATCCAGAGTGCAGTCTGCATCAGGATATTCCTTTTTTAACCGTTCAATGACCTCGAGAGCCAGTTCCTGTTTTGTCATAAGTGTTCTATCTCCATTCTGCTGATATTTTATATTTGTTTTTCCTCAGGTGTATTTGAAAAATCATTCTCACAAATTGTGACACACATCTTGCAAAAAACATTTTTCAAACACGCTCTTTTATTTCGGATGAGTTACTGTTTACTCTGTTCTCAGTAACGCAGCCAAAATTCATTCCAGATTGCCTGCGGCAATGGGATTTTGGCTTGTATGTCTCGGGATTTTGGCATATTTATGCTAAAACACCTTGCGGAATAGTGATATGTGAACAGTAACCAGTAATCATACGACACTATAATAACACAAACAACACCCTCTTGCATTTCCAATTTCCCTATATTAAAATAAAACTAACCATTGTAAACAAGAGGGAAAAGAATGAAGGTACGAATGTATAATGTAGGTTTCGGAGACTGCTTCTGTCTCCGGGACAGAAAGAAGAGTCTGCTGGTAGATTTCGGAACAAATAACAGCAGGATAGAGGGGCGCCCCAGAAGAGAAATATTTGATGTGATCATCTCAGATCTGTCTACGATCAAGAGTAAAAATCTGCTTCTGACACATTTTCATATGGATCATCTGTCAGGACTTCTTTATATGATGAAGAAAAAAGATATTTCTGTTGACTTTGGGAAAATTTATCTTCCCGATGTTTTTTCAAAAAAAGAAATGAGCAGAACATTGGTTCTGCTGCTTCTGGCAGATTTGTTAAAAGAATCCGGATTGCCAAGCCGTCAGGTTAGCCTGTTTGCACTGGTGGATGCACTTCTGGAGAACAAACAGAACGTGGAACTGTTAAGCAGAGGAAAACTGTTTGAAAACAAATATCAGGCACTCTGGCCGGATACAGATGTAATCCGGAAGGAGACGGACGAAGTCTATAACAGAATCTGTGAAGACGGGAAATTTAAAGAAGTAATGGATGTTCTGCTTGAATTTGCAGAGAAACTGAGACTGATCGTATGGTCTATGACTGCTGAAGGCAATAAACCGGCGGAAACTGTGGAAAAAGAAACAGATTTAACAGCATCTGAGCTGACAGAACAGCCGGAGGTCCGTCAGAAAATTATCCGGGCATATGTGTATGAGCGTGAATTTCGCAGAATCAAAGCACTTCCTGATTTTAAGAAACTGCTGGCATGGCTGAATGAGAATCAGATAAATCTGCGGCAGTTCAAACATAAGATCAGTATTGTGTTCCAGAATGCCAGAGACGGAGAATTAAATCTTTTGTTTACCGGGGATGCACAGCCTGAGCATCTGAAAATGATCGCAGAGAACTATGATGGAAAATTGCCATTATACGAACATTACTGGTGTATCAAGGTGCCCCATCATGGAACACAGGGACATTATTTTGATTTTTCTCAGTATGAACCTGAAAATATGCTGATCTCTAATGGAATCCATTTTGCCAACAGCAAGAAAGAGTCAAAAGAACTCCGTACTTCACCGCTCTATGGAGGCTTGTTTTATATCCCGGATACTCATATGTACTGTTCAAACTGTGACTGCTGCGACAGTTACGAGAACGGATGTTCCTGTAAGGAGGCGGATGTTATCTCTCCTGCTTATTACAAGGATATATAAAGCGGTATATTTTGCTCGGATTCGGTTGCCGTAGTTATAGTCTGATTTGAATTAATACAGTGGGAGATTTTTATGATTTTATGATCCGATAAACATAAAACAGCAGACATCTGTATATTCCATCGAATATACAATGCCTGCTGTTTGTTTTTTACAGAATTTATATGATCACAAATTTTATTGGATTATTTTGCCGGTGTCAGGTGCCAGATATCGTTGTTGTACTGTTCGATAGTTCTGTCAGAAGAGAAGAATCCGGCTTTTGCAATATTAACCAGCATCTTCTTTGCCCATGTTTTTCTGTCTGCGTAATCAGCCAGTGCCTGATCTTTCTTCTCAACATAATCGTTGAAGTCAAGCAGTGTCATAAACCAGTCTTTGCTTACCAGTTCGTGGTGCAGTCTTTCGAGATTTTCTTTGTGGCCAAGTGCCAGCATCTTTTCACTTACAATGAAGTCAACACATTCCTTGATGCGTTTGTCATTTTCATAAATATCTCTGGAGCAGTAGTCAGCTTTCTCGTAATGTTCGATAACTTTCTCACTGGATTCACCGAAGATATAGATGTTATCTTCACCAACCAGTTCGCTGATCTCAACATTAGCGCCATCCATAGTTCCCAGAGTAACGGCACCGTTCAGCATGAACTTCATGTTACCTGTACCACTTGCCTCTTTGGAAGCCAGGGAGATCTGCTCAGAAATATCGCATGCAGGGAATAATTTTTCGGCTGCGGATACATTGTAGTTTTCAACCATAACAAGCTTCATGTATGGTGCAACTTCCGGATCATCTTTGATGAGATCCTGGAGTGTGAGCAGAAGATGAATGATATCCTTTGCGATCACATAAGCAGGAGCTGCTTTTGCACCAAAGATAAAGGTTACAGGCTGAGATGGTTTTTTGCCACCCTTAATCTCCAGATATTTGCTGATGATGTACAGAGCATTTAACTGCTGGCGTTTGTACTCATGGAGACGTTTGATCTGGATATCATAGATGCTGTTCTCATTAATTTCAACACCTGTGTTAGAGAGGATAAATTCTTTACAGGTTTTCTTAGCTTCTGTTTTGATCTCAAGAAGCTTGTTCAGAACTGCCTCATCATCCTTATATTTCAGGAGATTTTCCAGAGCAGTTGCATTTGTTTTAAACTCATCACCGATCAGAGAGGTAATATAGTCTGTCAGCGGATGATTGCAGTGCATTAACCAGCGGCGGAATGTGATACCGTTAGTTTTGTTGTTGAATTTCTCCGGATAAATATCATAGAAAGCCTTCAGCTCGCTTGTTTTCAGGATTTCTGTATGCAGGGCAGCAACACCGTTGATGGAGAATCCATAGTGGATATCCATATGTGCCATGTGAACCAGGTTGTTCTTGTCGATGATGGCTACATTTTCCTGAGGATATTTTGCTTTGATCTTTTCATCCAGCTTTTCGATGATTGGTACAAGGTGAGGAACTACATCAAGAAGGTAGTCCATTGGCCATTTTTCCAGAGCTTCTGCAAGGATGGTATGGTTTGTGTAAGCACATACTTTGGATACGATTTCAGCAGCTTCATCAAAGGCGATTCCACGTTTTGTCAGGAGACGGATCAGTTCCGGAATGACCATACTTGGGTGAGTATCGTTGATCTGGATCACTGCGTAGTCTGCAAGGTCATGCAGGTTGCAGCCTTTCTTTGTTGCCTCGTCAAGGATGAACTGTGCAGCATTGGATACCATGAAGTACTGCTGGAAGATACGGAGCTTACGTCCGTCATCATCGCTGTCATCCGGATACAGGAACAGTGTCAGGTTGTGAAGGATGTCCTTTTTGTTAAAGGAAATTCCATCGTGAACCATAGATTCATCTGCCAGATCAATGTCAAATAAGTGCAGATGAATGGATTTGTTATTGTAGCCTGCAACGTCGATATCGTACAGGGAAGATTTTAGTGAAAATCCGCGAAACGGTACAGTATAGGAAACACCTGCAGGTGTGAGCCAGCTGTGTTCTTCAATCCATGGGTTCGGAGTTTCCTTCTGAAGTCTGTTCTCAAAGAGCTGTTTGAAAAGACCCAGATGATAATTCAGACCAATACCTTCGCCCGGAAGACCGAGAGTTGCGATGGAATCCAGGAAGCATGCTGCCAGACGTCCAAGACCACCGTTTCCAAGAGATGGTTCCGGTTCAACTTCTTCGATGTCAGCGATGGCTTTTCCATTCTCTTTTAAGAATGCAGCAACATCATCATAGATTCCCAGATTGATCAGGTTGTTGGATAATAATTTACCGATCAGGAATTCTGCGGAAATATAATAGATTTTCTTCTTTCCATTATGATAGCCTTTTTCAAAGAGCTGATTTTTTGTATAGATTAATAATGCGTTGTAAATTTCTTCATTTGTGCACTGGCGTGCATTTTTCTTATACAGGTCATAGATGAGCTTTTCTAAATTTTCCATCGTAATCTCCCTTTCTGAAATAAATATGTGTTTTTTATGAGTTAGATTGCTTATTTTTTTAGGTTTGAATAGTGTATTGTCTTGGGTTATATCAGTAAGAGAAGTTCTCTTGCTGACATCTATAACTATATCAGCAGTCTATTCAAAAAAATACAACAAAATTGCGATTTTATGACAGATTTCTGCGAAACTTGTGAGGGGACATTCCGGTTGCCTGCCGGAATTTCTTAATGAAGTAGCTGGTGTTGTTGAAACCTACTTCCAGTGCGATCTCTGTGACAGAGGAGTCGGAATGCAGAAGCAGAGGCTTTGCTTTTTCAATGCGCAGGTCATTGATGTAGGCGATCAGAGTCTTGCCGGTATATTGCTTAAACAGTTTCATAAAGTAGTATTCGCTGTAATTGGAGAGCGCAGTGAGCTCTGCCGCGGTCAGTGACTGTGAATAATTGAGGTTGATGTAGTCCAGAATCTTTTTAATAGAAGCAAGACTTTTGTTCTCTTCCTTATCTGCGGGAGTGATGTAATTTCCCATGAGCATTTCGTAGAAAAAGCTGAAGAACAGAGCCTTTAATTTTACGAAATAATATGGCTTTTTTTCTTTATGGCAGGAATGGATCCTGTCAAAAAGCAGGCAGATATTCCCATAATTGTCATCAGATCTGGAAATAATATGGGTAAATTCCGCCTGATTATCCATCAACAGGGAAATGACACGTTCCTGACATAAATCTCCCGCCGGGCCTGACAGGAAGTTCAGGTCAAAAACAATACTACGGAAATAAAGGATATTCTTCAGATCTGTTTTTATGCCATGGAGAACTCCACGGTTCACAATGATCAGGTCACCGGCCTTGACGCGGAGGATCTCTTTATTCAGACGGACCAGTCCGCTGCCAGATTCAATATAGATCAGTTCCATCTCGTCATGCCAGTGGTTGTAGAGGGAATGGAAGATTTCGCAGTTGTCTGTATAAGTTTCTATGGGAAGTTCAAAGGAGCCGTGAGAGCTTCGTTCTTTCAGGGTATCATCTACTTCGATCGTGGGAGTAACTGGCATGGAAAGCGCCTCCTTTTTTCAGAGATTTTTTATCTGTAGTAAGACAATGGAATCAAAAGTATTATTATGGTCGATCCACTGATAGGAGCCATTATACTTCTGGCAGATATCTTCAATAATAGAAAGCCCATATCCATGAGCTCCCGGTTCTGATTTCGTAGTCTTATGTGTAAAAGTCTGCATCGGGTTCTTGGTATTGTGCATATACACAGTCAGAAATCCGTTGGAAATGTTTGCAGACAGCCGGATTTCAGGATCAGGATTGCCGGAAGCGCTACAAGCTTCGATAGCGTTGTCCAGAAGATTAAAAAATATACTGCTCAGGTCAGTCGTATTAATGGAAATCTTTTCCGGTAAAAGGATCTCGTAGGATATATGGATATGTTCCTGTTCTGCACGAAGCCGTTTCCCTTCCAGGATTGCCTGTAACAGGTTATTCTGACAGTAAGGATGAAAGCGTTCCTTCTGAAAAGTCTGATTCAGATTTCTGATTGCAGTATCAGCCTGTTCATATTTTCCCTGTTCCAAGAGTAGTTGGAAATCCTGAAGTTCCTGTACAGTTTTGGTCTGAAAATCCCGAGTATCCTGTCTGCGGATCTGAAGACTGTAATCCTGTTCCTGTTTTAATTGTTTCTGTTTTTGAAGAAAAGCCAGTTCCATTTCAGTATTGGATTTCTTTAACACATCAGAAAGAACGCAGTATAAAAGGATACAGATAAGGACCATAAATACTGCCAGAATCAGAAACATATGATCAATTTTTTCTGTATAAATTGTAGACAGAAAATATAGTAGCTGGAATACAAAGAGGAAGAGAAATAAAGGAATCAATTTAATGTTCTTTCTCATGACTGCAATCCTCCTCTGGTTGTTTTTCTTGTGGTCTGCAATTAATCCGGGACAGAACAGAAGCGGTATATGTTCCGGCTTCCTCATATTTTTTCATATCCATCAAATACATGACAGACATGATGTGATTCTCAATATCGTGATTCCATTTCCGGAGACTGGCATATTCATTACTTAACTGAACGGAATCATTCATCTGCTTTTTCATTAACTCAATTTCCATTTTTTTCTGTAAATATTCCCTGTGCTGCTGGGCTAAAGAACGGACCGCACGCAGAAACAGCAGATAACTGCCGATGCATATGATCCAGTAAATGATGCTCAGAGCCAGAACTGCTTCGGGCTTTTTCTGAAGGGAAATTATAACATTGAGAAAAACCGGAGCGATCAGTGGCAGTAACAGTTGTAAAAAGGTTAGTATTTTCAAATAATCTATACACTGTCGCAGGATTTCTGATATTTTCCAGAGAAGAAACAGGCCAAGCAGGATGTTGGAGAGTTCAATGACGAAATATTCTGCAGGTGAACAGCTGGATATCAGGTTGTGCGGAGTATAGGTATCGGTCGGTATAAAAAGATTATGAAGTGCAATGAAAACACTGGTACATAAAATTTCCGGACAGATTATCAGCAGTTGAAAAATAAAATAAACGGCTAATTTTTTCATAAAAGATGCCTGGAATAAAAAAAGTGTTACAAGAAATGTTGTAAGCTGAAATACGATTGTAATTCCATTATGCTGTGATTCACGTTTGATCCAAAATAACAGTGCCATAAATACTGACAGACACAAAAACAGCGGGAGTGAGATCTTGTGTTTGCTTGGCAGGATCCTGTAGCAAAAGTAAAGCAGTCCAAAACACAGATAAAGGCTGGATAGAATACACAAGAATAGATTGATCATATGACTGCTCATTTACTGCACCTCCCTGTGACTGGCAAGCATCATGAAAGCAAACGCGTCCTTAAACTGCTGGTAATAAGATCTGCTGACAGGGATCTCTGTATTATCAAAAAGTATAATGCCCTTATGACTGTAAGTACGTACAGCATGAAGATTAACGGCAAAGCTGTTATGGCAGAGACAGAAATCTGGTTTCATTCTTTCTGTAAGAGCTGTCAGTCTTTCTTTTGTTGTATATGTTCCTGTTCTGGTATAGATCGTGGTCTGCCTCAGATTTCGTTCCAGATAAAGAATATCGGAGCAGAGCACCTGATAATTGCGTGAATTTCCGGAGAAATACAGATATCGTGTATGCAGTTTCTCGAGCTTCTGGCACGCTGCTCTCAGAGCCAGAGGAAGATACTTTTCCATCTGCTGTTTATGGATAAAGTAGGCATGTTCTGTCTCATATACTGCGGTAGCATATTGCAGATACTGGCTGATAAAAATAATCTGAGTGTCAGGGCTGATATGGTTGATCTTTTCCGCAAGTGAGATGCCATTTACAGTGTCAGAACCAAGATCAATATCTGTCAGTACAATGGAATAAGGGCATCCATTTTCAGCAACAGTCCGGAGAAATTCATCACCGGATGCGAAATGTGTTATTTCAAAAGCTCCCGGAGGATACTTTTGCAGAATAGTATGTATTATTTCATAATGTGAAGGGTTGTCTTCGCAGATTGCAAGTTTCAAAATTGGATTAAGCTCCTTTGGATTAAAGTGGTTGTAGTTTCTTATGTCAGTGACAATATTTGTCGGATATGCCAGATGGATAAAATGAACTGTATTTCCAATAATCATACTATAAAAAATAACGGGATGCAATTTGTCTGTGAGGAAGATTGGAAAAAATTGGTTAAATATGTAGTGAAATATAGTTGTTTGTGTGAATGCATGCGATTTCGGGAGTCTGTGTGATACAATCAGGATATGGAAACAAAGAAGCGATTTTAAAGATTTTGTACGTGAAAAAATTATTAATTCCTGGTACTTTCAAGCGCTGAGTATAGAATATATGTGAAAGCGGTATTGTTTCCATGGGAGAAGAAAAATATTATAAGAATGACTGTCTGAAAATCATTATGGACATATATAAAGTGATTGGAAGTATCAGGAAACTTCTGGTAATAATACAAATGACGAAGGAATAGACAGAGAGTGGGAATGGGTTAGCTTACAAGAGCTTCCCATTCCTGCATTTCTTTTCTCGTATAGATAATCGGTAAGATGTTCTTCGTAAAGGACAATCAGCCCCTTTATTATTTCTCAGAGTATTTTTCGATTACACAATTATGTGTTTTCTGTTTTTTATCATAAGAAATTCCAACAAGTAAAATATTGTCAGTATAATTTGTAATAGCCTCAGGGTACTGCCTGTTTTTTATCTGCCGGATTGCGGTCTGGGCATTTTGATTCCATTTTAACTCAACAACAAGTGCAGGGTAATCTCTGGAATATTCTGGTTTTGGGAGGTAGACAAAATCTGCAAAACCTCTGCCTGCAGGAAATTCACGTATAGGTTTAAAATAATACCGCATAGTGCTGAGATAACCGATGGACAGAATGCTGCTGAGGGAGTTTTCGTTGTTGTACTGAATAGCTGAAGCGTATTCATTGTGTATTTTTTCAATGGATCTGGCCACAGTGTCTGCGTCCATGTCCAGAGTGGCATCCAGCAACTCTGAGGATTCCTGCTGGAATGTCAGAAATTCATTCCATTTCTTTCGTTTAACAGCTTTGGCAAGTTCCTGACGGATTTCTTCGTTTGGAACAAATGCAGAATGAGTGTCCTGATCATAACCCAGATATCCCAGATGGATCAGGCAGGTAAGAATATCATCTCTGCAGGTAAAGTTCACCATATCATTCTGGAAAGTCGTAGGATCGATTTCTACGGAATTACCGGACAACATTTCTATAATGGCAGTTTTGAGTCCGTCAAAATCCATATTGATCAGAGGCACAATTGCTTCGTAGGTTCCGGTATCCGACCAGTAGCTTTGGAATTTATTCCAGATCATTAATTCTACTACTGCTTTAGGATTGTATACCTGATATTGCTCCAGCAGATAACCGTCATACCAGTGCTTGGTTTTGGAGAAATCCCGGTGGTATTTTTCGCAGAGCATTCGTACTTCTTCCTCCGTAAAGCCAATATATCTGGAAAAGATCCTGGCGTCAGTCATTGTAAACTCCGCAAAATTGTTCAGAGCTGACTGTGTTTTGATTTTTTTGATTGGAAGAATCCCGGTGAGGTAAGCCAGTTGAATATATTTGGTAGGTTCAGAACCTTTGAACATACCGCGGAGAAAGTTGATGTATTCCTCTTGGACTACCAGGTCGGTAGAGGCATCTCGGATTAAAACATCCCATTCATCAATAATTACTACGAACTTTTGACCAGTGGCAGTGTTAATGCAGGACAGAGCCTCAGGCAGAGAGCTTATGGAGTCAGGAAGAATTTCAGGGTAATAATTTCTTAATTCCAGAATCGTTTTTTCAGTGATGTAGGAAACTACATTCTCCGGACCGCCGGCTGGTTCCATACACCATTGAATATCCAGATGGATCACATCATATTGATTCAGATATTTCGTGAAACCAGGTGCCTGACCGATTTCCAGAGATGAGAACATTTCTTCGGAACTACAGCCTTTACAGTAATATGCGGTGAGCATATCGGCAGTGATGGATTTCCCGAACCTACGGGGGCGACTGTTGCATATGAATTTCGCGGTGGTATCCATAACCTTATTTGTATATGCCAGCAAACCGGTTTTATCTACATAGATTTCTGAATTCAGCGCAACCTGAAAAGCACTGTTTCCGGAATTTACAAATCGTCCCATGGAAATGACTCCTTTCTGTTCAGTGATTTTTATCATGTATACTGATTGGTTTCTTTGTTCTATTGTAAAATGCTATATTCAGAATGTCAATGAGACATGGCAAAGATATCTGACATCTGATACGGGAGCGCAGGAATAAATTTTGTCAATAGAATAATCCCCTGGAAGTACTGATTAACTTCCGGGGGATTATCTTGTGATACAAATATGTACTGTTATATAGTGCGTATATAACGTTTTAACTCCTCGTAAAAATTTTCTCTGGTTCCGGCCATGATAATGATGATTATCAAATCATCAAGCTGTCTCACCCGATATGCCAGTTCATAATTAGTTTTATTATAATAAATGTCATAATCGTACATTCCTGTCAGATTACCTGTCTTTTCTTCGCCGATGGAATAATCTTCACATATCATTTCAATAGCTTCTTTGTACAGAGATTTCAGCTTTTTATCTTTAAGTTTTTTCAGAAATTTTGCTGCAGGTGGAAGGATCTGTACCTGTGTCATTTTTCATCCTCCGTTCCGAAAACATCCTCTAAGGAGTATCCTCCTGATTTAGATTCTGCGACTCGGTCTGCTTCGGCAAGCATTGCTTCAACTGCCGGACGGATTTTTCGCTGTGTCTGTTTAAATTTCTCAAGTAATTCTTCACCGCTATATCCCTGTCTGATCAGATCGGCAAGAATCTGTTCGGCAAATTCACCACTGGTATTTTCTTTAACGGGGCGTAAAACCAGTTCGTTTCCACGCATGATACATTCTGCTTCCGTATTAAAACCCAGAAGCGTAAAAAATTTCTGCGGGATAGTAATCTGGCGTTTAGATGAAATACTGACTTTTTTTGATTCCATGGATGCGCTGCCTTTCAATGGGATTGTTGCTGTTGCCATTCGTGTATGCCTCCTTCCTATTTTATGTTTGTTTATTCTGTAATATACATACTGCTTGGTTTCTTTGTTCTTTGTTATATTGTAAAATATTATGTTTGGGATGTCAATTACAGAGAAGTAAAATCAGTTTCTTTATTGAATAGAAAAATTTTTCTATTTGGCAGAAAATATGATTAGTGATATCATAAAAACATATCTGTAAAATTGTGCAAATGTATCCTGCTTCTGCATTGCGGTAATTCCATGAAACGATGCAATGGATTCTTTTATCAAGTGTGTTAAACAGAATCGGCGAAAGACATTGTACAGAAACAGCAGGAGTTAAGGATGGAAGATATAATGGAAGACAATTTTGAAAAATTAAATCTGCTTCTGGAGCAGGAACAGTGTGAATTTGTGGATATTCCGGATGGTTTTACCGGACAGACGGAGAGTGGAGAATTACGTTTGATTTATCTGATGAATGATGCGGTGGAAAGTTTTCTGGTTCTGAAAAATGCCAGGATGACGGGAAATTATGTCAGGGATTATGAAGGAGAGTTTGAGGGCTCTGTAGAGAAAGCAGACAGAGATTTATGTGAAGCAGAGTATATTC
>NZ_JBWJVP010000291.1:0-3698 GCF_056339915.1 Blautia sp. ZXY-1-B12
AGCTGGTGCGTGGAAATCCCCAGTTGCTTCGCCAAAATCTGACGGTCTCCGCCTGCCTGGTTAAGCATATACACGAAGTCCGAGTTTTCAAAGATGTTCTCTACCTCGCGGCTGCTCAAAAGGTCTTTGACATTCTGGGTGATACCTGTCGGAATACCGCCCCATTTTCTGAATCGCTTCCAGATTTCCACCGTATAAGCAGCGGTCTGTTCCTCCTTCAAAAGCAGGTGCATCTCGTCGATGTAGTAGCGGGTGGACTTGTGCGCAGCACGGTTGATGGTGACACGGTTCCATACCTGATCCTGAACCACCAGCATACCGATTTTTTTAAGCTGCTTGCCCAGTTCCTTGATGTCATAGCAGACAATCCGGTTATCAATGTCCACATTGCTCTGGTGGTTGAACACATTGAGGGAGCCGGTTACATAGATTTCAAGAGCTGTAGCGATATACTGGGCTTCCTTTTCCTCCTGTTCCCGAAGCAGATTATACAAATCCTCCAGTATGGGCATATTCTCCGGGCGCGGGTCATTGAGATAGGTCTGATAGACCAAGCGCACACAACGGTCAATAATGGTTTTCTGCACCGGCTGCAAGCCCTCCTTACCGCCCACGATCAGCTCACACAAGCTGAGGATAAAGTCAGACTTGAGTGACAGCGGGCTTTCATCATCCGAATAGTCCAGATTCAGATCCATCGGATTGATGTAGTTGGTGGAGGTAGGCGAGATCTTGATGACCTGCCCATGCAGACGCTCCACCAGAGGTGCGTACTCTGCTTCCGGGTCACAGATGATAACATCATCACTGGTAAGCAAAAAGCAGTTGGCAATTTCTCGTTTTGCGCTGAAGGACTTACCGGAACCCGGCGTACCCAAAATCAGGCCGTTTGGGTTTTTCAGCAGCTTTCGATCCACCATGATGAGGTTGTTGGATAGAGCATTGATGCCATAGTACAGAGCTTCTTTGCCGTTCTGGAATAATTCCTGTGTGGTGAACGGTACAAAGATAGCCGTAGAACTGGTGGTCAGTCCTCGCTGGATCTCGATCTGATTGAGTCCCAGGGGCAGACAGCTCATCAGCCCTTCTTCCTGCTGGAAGTCCAGCCTGGTCAGCTGACAGTTATACTTCTGGGCAATGGAGCCTGCCTGGAAAATGTTGTTGCCAAGCTGACGGGGATTGTCCGCTGTGTTCAGCACCAGAAAGGTCAAAAGGAACATTCTCTCGTTGCGGCTCTGCAAATCCTGCAAGAGTTTTTTCGCTTCACTGCCGTAGGTAGCAAGATCAGATGGAATGATGTCCATGTCATATCCGGCGCGGACTGCTTTTTTCTGTTCCTCGATCTTGCTGCGGTCAAGGTCGGTAATCTTGCGCTTTACCGTTTTGATGGCTTTCACCTGATCCACCGACTGAATGTGCATACTCACAATGAGCGAGCTTTCCATATCCAGAAAATCAGCCAGCAGACGGTCATTCAGCTCCGGTGCGAGAATCTGCAAAAAAGAAACAGCCCCGTATTTCTTACCCATACGGAACTGCTTGCCGGTGCGGAACTCAAAGGAGCTTGGTGCAATAAAATCTTTTGTGGACAGACCGGAAGGAGCCAGCCAGTCCCATTCAAACTGAAACGGGAGTTGTTCATCCATGTGGAATACCGCATGAAGCTGAAAAAGCCTTTCTTTACCGTCCAGCGTTCTGGCAGCTACACCAAGACGCTTAAAGTTATTAAGTATATCGGTCTCAATACGCTCCAGACGGGGCTTGGCGGCTTTGATGCTGTCCGCGTCGATACCAAAGGTCAGGTATTTGGTCTTGATGAGACCGTTGTTACCTCTGGCCAGCTGATTTTGCAGCATTGTGGTGTATTCCTCGCGGATACTGTCAAAGGCGTCCCTCTGGGGCGGGATGGAAATGGAGTTAGCAAAGGTCTCCTCCGATGCCGCAAGGTTCAAAAAAGACAGCTGGAAATGAATCGAGCTGTCAAAATAATTGAGGAAATCACACCACCCCTCAAAGATTGCCGTCTTATCTTCGTTTTGGGAGAGCTGATAGTTGATGTCCTGAAACTGGATGGTCTTTGTGTAGTGGCTGTCCGATACGTGGCAGATTCCGTCCGGCCACATCCGTTCATAAGGGATACTGTCCTGCGCAGATTTTCCTTTTTTGTCCGTGCGGTTAGCGCGGGCAATGGCCGCTTCGATCTGCTTCTTATCGGCGTGGGACAGCTTTTTCTTTGTCTTTACCGGCCGCACAGTTTTTTCCTCGGTTTTTCCGAACATCCGATGCAGCCATTTTTTTATTGCGGTGAACAATGTCATACACCTCCTTATCGAGCATTTCCTGCCGCTTTAATACGGCATAAAAGTTGTTGGTCTGGTAAGGTCGCTGCTTTGGACGGATCACAGCTACTTTGAGAATGTTGCCCACGATCTTTTCCAGGGGCTGTCCATGCTTTTCGTACATAGCCAGCATAAAGAAGGGCAGCATAACCAGCATCATACACATAGCCGCTACACTGTTTCCGGTAGGTTTTCTGAGCAAAAAGAAAAGCGGTACGCCAATAAGCGCTCCGCCCGTGAAGCAGATAAGCTGCCGCTTGGTCAGATTGAACATGACCTTTGTTTTGACTTTTGTTAAGTCCTTGGGTACGGGTACATAAGCCAATGTGGAAACCTCCTTCCGTTTTAGTGCGCCTGAAAGACTGATTTGGCGAGACTGCCGGTTTTGAACAGCGTAAAACATAGCAGTACGGTGTAGCCCACGCAGCTCCAGATTGCCATGATGATGTCATCTTCCAGAGCGATGTTCTGCACCAGCACAGCATAAATTGCCACGCAGACGATAATGAGAAACGCCTGAAAGCCCAGTGCCAGCAGGGATCGGAGGTAATTCTGTCCCATACCGCCCCATTCTTTGCCCATCATTGCAGCCATTGGAACAGGAGCCACCGAAGTTACAAGGTAGATCTCGATCATACGGCCATAAATAACGATAAAGATACAGATATACAACGCCCACATGGTAATGCCAATAAAGAGGGATTGGAACCACAGTCCGAACAGCGGTCCCAAATCCATTTCCATCAGCCTCGGTTCCAGATCGGTCATAACTGAGGAAATGTCAATGGACGCATCCGAATTGATAATCCCTGCCGCCTGCGCCACCACGCTCTGCGCCATATCAAAGACGCCCATCACGATATTCCATGTGTTTGTGACAATGAGGATGGCGGCAGCTGATTTGAACACCCACTTGAAAATCATCCAGGTATCCACATCATGCAGGTTGTTCTTGTCTGCAATCATCTGGATCAGGTCTACGGTCATCACGATAGCCAGGATCACACCTGCAATCGGCACCATGATGGAGTTTGACAGATTCTCAATCATATTGAAAATACTGCCATTCCATCCCTGTGGGGTCTGTCCTACCTGTACGGATATATCCGCGACTTGTTGGTTTACACTGTCAAACATCCCCGAAAGGTTGCTCATAATACCGCCCACCAGCATTTCTTTCAGCCAATTTGTCAGGGCTTCAAGTAAGAAATCCATACGGTGTCAACCTCCTTTCCGCCGCCCCCGCAGAACTGCGGGAGCGGCAAGGATTTCATGCAGGAACGCTTAGACAGAGAACAGCCCGGAGAGCAGAGGTACAAGAACCATACCAACAACGGCTACACCAGCACCGGCCATAAG
>NZ_JBWJVP010000292.1:0-23311 GCF_056339915.1 Blautia sp. ZXY-1-B12
TCCGAATGGTATCCTGCCAATCCGTATAAGACCGGTATTCTTCCGTATTTCTATTTGTATCTCGGAAATGAAGTGCCAGAAGATCTGTCATTTCTTTCTGTTCCTGCTCGATAGCATTATTGGAGATAAGATTATCAACGTAATTTCCCTCCTCATACATATCCCGGATCCTGTCAGCAGCTTCTTCCCACGTAACGATACGGTCAAAGTTTCTTCTTGCAGAGTCACCTCGCCGGATACGGATACCATCGTTGTCGTACCAGATACTGATTTTCTGATTATCTATGGTAAATCCTTTTCCTCCGGTGCCATATTCATCTTTCAGGAAGCTTTGCATTTCTTCATTGTCCAGACCTTCGATCAATCTTGCAGTAATATGAAACAGTGTATTTTTCTGCCCACTACCTGTGCGAAGGATATGATCGACTACTTCATCGGAAATAAGAAAAGCGGCCGGCTGTTCTAATGCAGCTGCCGCTTTCCTTATTTCTCCAAACTGTTCCTCTTCTGTTGGGAACAGGCTTAACTGTAAATAATCTCCTGGATCACCAGTTCCTCTGCCTGTGCTTTGATCTGGTTCATGTGTCTGGTCCATGCCATTGTGTCTGCCATCTTGTCTGGTGCCGGATCTTTCTCTAGAAGTTCGTTCATCAGGTTGTCTACTCTCTGTCTTGCCTGACTGTCGATCTCCATCAGATGACTGTCCAGACGGTTCTGCAGTGTCAGAATGTTGAACCTGGCTACCTTGTAATTTCTCAGATACTCTTTCCTCATCATTCCGTACTTCCCGATTGTTCCTCTTGTCTCTTCCAGGCTGATATCTGGAATCTGATACTCTCCGTTCTGGCTGTAAGTGATCTCTCTCATGCTCTGTTTCCTCCTTATTTTTTTCTCTATCTTCTGTGTTCTTTGTTTCACTTTCACGAATTAACGTGTTAAATTTATTATAAGCTACTTTCTTTTCTTTTGCAACCGTTTTCAGATCTTTTTCCAGATCATCCAATACATATCGTCCAATCTGCATCAATACCGGTCTGCTGATCTCATTCACAGAACTTCCAAGATGTCCCATAACCTTTAACTGGTTAAAATCCGTAATATGCCGAAAATCCTCTGCATCCAGATATTCCTGTACATCCAGTCCACATCGGTTCAGTAATACATACCAGACACTGTTTGTCATCAATTCCCGGAACTCCACTTTCTGATTCTGCTCGTCCAAATCTTCCAGAAAAGTACCTGATACATCCATTTGCAATTCATCGAAAGCATCCGGTAGCCAGGCCTGCACACTTTCTTCTGCCGCCTGGTGAAGAACCTCTGGCAAGCCTCCCTCTGTTGTTTCCAGTGCAAGCTGTTCCTGCAGATAATCTGCCACCAGTTGTTCTCCTTCCGGATTAAGGTTCCATAACTGTGGATCTCTGCCAAGATTTTTTACCTTATAAGTATCCTGCACATCAAAAACATATCGTAACTTCGTTTTTGGTCCGGATGTGTTATCTATCAGGGCAATTCCTTTGGAACCCTTTTTAATCCATCGGTACATCTTCTGGTTCCAGATTTCCATGGAAGCCACCGCTGTTGCTCCCGGACGCTGTGCATAGATCAAGAGCTGTTCCGGAAAAGTGTACCGGTACAGCCTGGATGCAGTATTTAGAAAACGTATCCACTCCTGCGGATTAGCGGAAACGTCCTTTGCCACTTCCTCCGTCAGCTGCTCCATTGCATATAATTTATTTGCCATCTGTTACTCCCTTTCTTCTTCCCACTTTTCTTCTACAACATCGGCAATCCGTTCCATTGCCCTTGTCACGGAAGGAAAGCTACTGCTATTATTTGCTTTTCCAATCTGATCAACAAGAAATTCCGGCATATCTGCAAGTGCTCCGGCAATCATAGCCTTTACCCTGATATCCTC
Organism: Blautia sp. ZXY-1-B12; assembly: GCF_056339915.1. Classification (NCBI taxonomy): domain Bacteria; kingdom Bacillati; phylum Bacillota; class Clostridia; order Lachnospirales; family Lachnospiraceae; genus Blautia; species Blautia sp. ZXY-1-B12. The sequence goes on from NZ_JBWJVP010000292.1 coordinate 1,919, forward strand.
CAGCATAAGAAGTTCTTTCACACCAAACTCTTCGCCAAATACATCCTGATATCTCCGTAAATCATCCAAAAGATATTCCGGTTTTAAATCTCTATCAATTTCCCTCCTTTTGTCTTCACCATATAAACACCAATCCATATTCTTTTCTCCTCCAACTTCAAAAAATTGGGGACTGCTCTGCACAGTCCCCATAAGCCATCGTTTTCTTTTCACTTTATAATGCTGTAGCAAGATCTCTCGCCTTACTCTTTGGGATTGTATCCGTCCCTTTTGCCTTGATTTCTGCCTTAGCTTTCTCCAATCTTCCATGGATTCCACCTTTTACTTCCGCTTTTTCGGCTACTTTTTCTTTCTCCAGACGTGCTTCCCTGCGCTCAGCATTTTCCAATACTGCGGTCTTTTTGTCACAGAACTGAACCTTATCAGAAAGCTGTTCCTGTCTTTCCACTTGTGTCTCATTGACTTCCTGTACCATCGCATTTAATTCTGGAACCTGTAAAATACCGTTATCCGGGAGAATCAGCACTTCATGAACGGAAGATGGGATGACAAAGTAATCACTTCCCAGGCATTCCCCAATCTGTTTTCGAATATCTTCCTGCAGTAACAGGGAAGCTCCATTCATCTTAGATTCATTGGTAAGGCAGAACATTGGATTCTCCACAGTTTCCATATCCAGTTTTTCATTCAAAAGATTCTTCGGTGTTCCTCCAAAAATCATAGATTCGATAATCTGTGTCATATCCACCAGTTGCACGCCTCTGTTCTTATCTGCCATCATCGCATCTGCCTGAATCTGTTCGACAGATACTCCCCATTCGTTCATCAGAGAAACAGTTACTGGAATACTGCTGATTCCCTCTCCATTTTCCTCCAGATTTACTGCATAATAAGCTGCAAAATCTCCGTGTTCTGTGACTACTTTGTCTGCCAAACGATCGGTATTCCATTCTTTGTCACAAATTCTCATCTGTAATTTGTCCTTCATCTTTTCATAATCAAGAATATCCGGAACTCCCATATCAAAAAATTCTGCTTTACCCTGTGCTTCAATACGCATATCAGCTACATCCCCAACACAAGAATCTACATCTTTCCCATTGATATATTCCTGGTAGAGGGAATCCAGATAGACTGTCGGTACGATTCTCTGATTCCCATTTGGAATTGTAATGCCAGTAAGCTTCAGTCCATTGTTTTTTTCTACTTCCTGAAGTTTAATTTCTGCGTCCCTGTAAGACTCTGGCAGATACTCCTTTACATTGTCTTTGACATATTCATAAAATTCTTTTCTGTTCATCATACGCTTTTACCCCTTTCTGATCATGTGATGGTTCATTCTTTTTCTGTTGACCATCTGCTCAGCTTTCTTCTGATAAGCCATCATTCTCTTTACTGTTTTCTCCTGGTTTTTTCGTGCTTCCTGTCTTTTTTCCATTGCTTTCATCATAGTTTTCTGTTCCTTTCTGTGATTTTTTGTATGAAAAAGGGAGCCTCACATAGAGGCTCCCAATCATAACCGTTGGTTTTAGTTTCCTTATTTGGTTTTCCTTTTTCTACTGATATAAAGTCCTGCCATACCTCCTGTGGAGATCACAAGAAGCAGGATCGGCAGCCAGATATTCGTGCTGTCACCTGTTTTCGGTGCATTTGATACCTTCGTCTCTTCATGGGACTGTGGTGTATCCGGTGTGTTCGGTGTTTCCGGAACTTCCGGTTTCTCATTTGTCAGATTAAAGGTAACTTCTACAACCGGTGTACTGTCATCTGCATAAGCAAATGTCACTTCATGCTTGGTCTGATCCAGCGTGTATCCGTCCAGTGTCTTTGTTTCCACCAGATAATACTTGATAGCGGTATCATATTTGCCGTTCTTAAATGTGGCAATCTCATACAGCTTACTTTCTGCATGACCGGCAGCATCTGTCTTTAAGGTTTCCAGAACCTTTCCTTTGCTGTCACGGAGTTCAAATTCTACCCCTTTCAGCGGTTCTCCTGACGATTTATCTGCCTTATTGAGAATCACTTTTCCCTTGGCAGTATCATCTTTCATAGCTACTTTCTGAATTTCTCCGGTATCCTTCACCTCAAATGTTACATCAGATGTCAGAAGATATCCTTTCGGTGCCTGCTCTTCACGTAAGGTATATTTACCGATTGGAAGTTTTTCGATATAGTGTGCTTCCTCTGTGGAAGTCCAGCTCTCTACTACCTGATCGTCTTTGTCAAGAACCGTCAGTTTTGCACCTGGAATCTCCGTTTCTCCTGTGATATCCGTCTTACTGATCTGCACTTTTGTCACATCATCTTTCATCTCATGCTTCTGAACCTCTGCTGTATTCTCTACTGTGAAAGTAATACTTTCTGCAGTGACATATCCATCTGCTGGTTTTGTCTCTGTCATGGTGTACTCCTTACCAACAACCAGTTCTTTGATCACATGGGATTCTTCCGTAGAAGTCCATTCATCTACTGTATTGCCATCTGAATCCGTTACTTTCAGGTGTGCACCTGGAAGTTCTTTTCCTGTTGTCAGGTCTGTTTTGGTCAGCTCCACTGTAGTTGGCTGATTCTCAAAAATAAAGTCGTAGCTTACTTCTGCCTGGTCTTCTCCGGCATATTCAAAGGTAAATTCCTGTACTTCATCTGTTGTAATAAATCCGTCCGGCGCAAAGATTTCTTTCACATAGTATTTTCCATCTACTGGAAGATCTGCCGTAAAAGTAATCTGTCCTTTTTCATCCGTTACTCGCTGCTCAATCAGACTGTCTTTCTCAAGGAGTACCTCGCCCTTTGCATTTTTGATATTTTCACTGGTATAAAGACCGAAGACACCACCTGCAAGGACACGTTCTGTATCTTTTTCTTTCTTCAGAACCGTAACCTTTACTTTCTGACGGGCATTCTGCCATTTCTCATCATAAGTGATGACTGGTGTGTCCTGATCACGGTAGGAAAGGTCAACATATCTCGGCTCTTTGTCCAGCACATAACCATGGGCTGTTTTTACTTCCTTCACATAGTATTTTCCAGCCGGGAGATCTCCCATCTGTGCAATACCATTGGAATCTGTGGTAATGGTTCCCACTTTTTCATCGGTTTTGAAATAATCTTCACTGACACCATCTGCCGCTTTGATATCTTCCGCAGCAAATACATCGAACGTCACATCTGTAAGGCTTCCGGTTACATACTCAAAAAGATGCTCCACGGTACCTTTTACATGATCCAAAAGTGTTACCTTATCCAAAAACTCTCCATTTTTGTTGATGATCAGAAGTCCTGTCGGTACTTCATCTTTCATCTCTACTTTCTGAATCTCTGCGGTATCTTCCAGAGTGAACTTCACATCCGTTGCTTTCAGATATCCATAAGGTGCCATTTCCTCACGAAGAGTGTATTCCTCTCCAACTGTCAGGCGTTTGATCACATGTGGCTGATCTTTTACAGACGTCCACTGATCCACAACATTTCCTTCTTTATCAAGAACGGTGAGTTTTGCCCCATCCAGCTCCACACCTGTTGTTACATCAGATTTCGTGATTTCTACTGTTGTCGGCTGGTTCTTTTTCACAGTTTTCAGTTTTACTGTCTTCACATCCTGTCCCTGGTAAGAAGCATCCAGATTCAGAACTTCATCAGAGGATACAAATCCCGCCGATGCTTTTAACTCCTTCACATAATACTGTCCAAGTGGCAGATCCAGCGTACATGCTGCAAGTCCATCGTTATCAGAAGTCATTTCCTGTAAGAGTGTGTCTGCTTTCACGATCACTTTTCCATCCGCCTTAATATCCGCTTTGTTAAAGATACCAAAGACAGCTCCAGCTACGGTTGCACCATTTTCTGCATCCTGTTTTTCTACCTGGATTGTAACTTTCTGTCGGTCATCGCCAACAGTCACTTCCTGTTCGATCACAGGTGTATCCTGATTGGCATAGACAAATGCGACTTCTGATCTGTCATGGTTCAGTACGAATCCTTCCGGTGCAGTCTTTTCTACCACATAGTAAGAACCAAGCGGCAGATTCTCTGCAACTGCTTTTCCGTCTTCTCCAGTCGTTACCGTTGTTACCAGTGCATCTTTTGCATAGATCAGCTGTCTGTTTCCGTTTTCATCTTTCTGATAATCCGGTGTATAGATATTTTCAGCTGCATAGACATTAAATTCCGCACCCTTAAGGTATCTTTCTTCATAAACAAAATCCTTTTTGAATCCGGTCAGCATTTCACCTTTTTTATAGATCGTCAGCTTTCCTTTTACCGGATGGTTCTCGTAATCTACCGTAATAATGGCATCTCCGCTCTCAGAATCCATCTGGTATGCTGTGTTTGCATCCACCGCAATCTCTACATAGTTCTTGTTGATTGTGTACCCTTCCGGTGCGTTGACTTCCTCAATGCGGTAATGTCCGATCTTCAGATTCTTCGGCATGATCAGATATCCCTGGCTGTCCGTAAAATAGGACTTATGGGTTGTTGTCACTGGGTAAGTTGTTACCTGTTCCACATACTTCTTGTTGTCCAGGTCGTACACTTTAAATTCTGTTCCTGCAATCAGGACGGATTTCTTTGTTTCATCGTCTTTTTTCACGATTTTCAGTTTTGCCTTAAACTCTTCATCCAGAAGCACTCGCCAGATCTGTGGCTCATTTGGATGATGCTCTGTGATATTCACTTCAAAATCATCGACTGGCTTGTAGTTGTGCGGTGTTGTTGTCTCACGCACGATATAGCTTCCAAATGGTAATGGAATACTGCCAGGCATACCCTTTTTCATCTGTGAAAATCTCAGTTGCTCCTTTTTCTCCACTCACTACTGGTTTTGCAGAATCAAAATCATAACTGCCATCTGCTTTCTTTGTAAGGGAAGATTTCAGATAAACTGTAAATCCAGCTCCGGATAACAGATCTGCATCTGTCTTTCCATTGTTGGCTGCTTTAATAATCTGGAATGGCTGCTTGATGACCTGCTCACTGGAAGTGCACTCTCTTTTCACTTCTGCTGTCATATCTCCTTCATAACTGCACGTAAGATCATGCTCTTCTGTATCTGCCAGGTATCCGGTCGGAGGTGTAATCTCTTTGATATAATATTTGCCAAGATACAAGCCATTTACAGAAGCCTGTCCTTTGTCATCTGTTGTAAGAGATGCTATCTGTTCTCCTGCTTTATAAATAGTTCCGGTTGCTCCGTCCGGATGCACAATATCTTCACGGGCATACAGACCATAAACTGCACCTTTCAGTGTGGCATCTCCCTGCGGTACTGCTTTTCCTGTTTCTTTATCAACTTTGAATAAATTGATCTTTGCTGTCACACGGTCATTACTGAAGGTATGGGCAAAAGATACGGTTGCTTCTTTATCATTGGTGTAAGAAAACTTGAACGTATACACATCTTCTGTATTTCTTACATAGCCTTCCGGTGCCTGATCTTCTTTTACAAAATAGGAATATCCAATCGGAAGATCCGCTGTGAATTTTGCATTCCCATCTGCTCCAGTAGTTGCTTTCTCAATCAGTGTTCCTTTTTTCACAACAACGGTTCCGTCTGCATTTCTAATATCATCGGATGCATACAGAGCAAAAATACCGCCATTCAGTGGTTTCTTGGTGTCTTTATCCTGTTTTACTACGGAAACATCTGCTTTCTGTCTCTCGTTGTTAAAAGTCACATCTGCAAATACAACTTCTTTATTCTGTCCGGCATAGGTCAGAGTCACTGGCTTTTCTTCGCTGCCGTTATAGAAATTGTCCGGTGCTTTTGCTTCTTTTACCACATAGGTTCCAAGATGCAGGTTTTTCAGTGTGACAGAACCATTCTCACCTGTTGTCAGATTTTCTTTTACCAAGTCACCTTTGCTGTACACTTTTGTGCCATAAGCAGTTACGATATCCGCTCCGGCATACACGTTATATACTGCATTTTTCTGTCTGCGGTTCTCATACTGGAATACGGTTCCACTCTCACTGACTTCTGCACCGATAAGAACCTGACCTTCTTTGTAAATGGTAAGCTCTGCCAGCTGCTCCTTGTTTTCCACGGTCACAGCCGAGGTCTTACTTGCTACCAGTTTCACATTTGTTGCCGTTGCATTTACTACATATCCCTGTGGCACTGTGATCTCTTTCAGATAAACGGTATCCTGTGTCTTGATGATCGTAACAGAGGATTTTCCATTCTTATCTGTTGCCGGCATCTGAGTGATCAGCTTTGTACATGCCTCATCGCTGTATACACCGAATACTGCACCTGCAAGATTGACATCCGCTGTATCGTCTTTCTTTACGATTTCGATCGTAGCCTGTTCAATCCAAGACACTTTGAAATCAATATATTTTTCATCTGTCACACCTTCACCAAATACCAACGCAAGATCCTGCGTGTCAGATCCGGTGGTGATTTTATAAGCAGAGTAATCTTTTGTAATACTTCCCTTCATTGTAGAAGACCAGCTCTGTGCCACGTCACTCACCTGTGTCAGTGGTGCAGAAAGATAAAACTTTGTTCCTCCGCAAATTTCTACACTTGCACCAGCTTTACTTGTTGTGCCTGTGCTTAGATTATGAAGTTTCACACCAGACGGAAGCTTCATCGTAATTGTCTGTAGCTTATCTGCTTTGAATGTAATATCTTTGGTTCTCTGTGAATTGCCATCCACATAAGCTTTTACATCTCCATCAGAAAATGACATTGCTACATCCGGTATTTCTGGCTGTGAAACACAATAATTATACAATTTCATTGCTAAATTCTTGGCTGTACTATTCGCTCCGGAAAAAGCGTCGCCACTTCCATTAGCATAAGAAGCCGCCAGATGAACAAGAATGAATTTTGCTCCAGCACTAAGATTTCCATAACCATTCTCTTCTGTAAAGAATCCTTCATCTCCTGCTGCCTTGGTTCCGTAATAACATACCTTAGCTAATGTTTTTCCATCTCCGACTTTACTAATCGTGTAATTACCTGTTCCTGGTCCCGGTTTTGATGGCTGTACACAGTAAGCAGTCGCAGATACATTTCCAAACTGAACCGTATACTGATAGGTAAGATAAGAACCATAACCATAATCCGCATAACGATACAGAGTTCCTCTTGTAACAGATACTTTCTGTACACTTCTTGCACTTGTCTTTGCCATAAAAGTGACTGTTTCACCAGCTTCCATGGCGTATAAATCAATTCCTTCCTCTTCCGCCTGCTCCATTGCATCCGATACTGTAAGACCTGTTTCCGAATCCGTTGTATTTTCAGTATCTTCTTCCATATCCGGTAATAGTTCGCTTGCCTGAGAATCAAATTCTTCTATCTCGCTTTCCGTCACTTCCTCTGTTGGAAGCAATTCCGAGTCTGCTTCTGAATTCTCCGTTTCCTCTGTCTGCTGTTCACTGCCAGCTGTTTCTGATTCGGTTACTGCTTCACTCCCTGCAGTTTCTGTCTGCACTTCTGTTTCTTTCTCACGCACAATCAGCTTTCGGCTGATCTGGTACTTCGGATGCTCCTGATTTACCGGTTCCACATAATAGACCGCTTTGTAAGTGTCCGCATGATCTGTCGTAAAATCCTCATTCTTATCATTCTTTGCTTCCTCAAATGTGACTTTAACCTTGTTATCATCCTTGATTTCCAGTCCGGTATAATCTGATTTCACATTAAATACACTGCCTGTTTCAATTTCATAATCTTTGGCAGTCACCACCTCATCTTCATCCAGAAGGTCTTTCACTTCCTCATAAAGTGGAGGTTTCTCCTCTGGCTGGATCTCCGCTGCATATGCCGTCATCGGAGATAGCACTGTACTAAGCATTGTCATGCCTGCCAGCAAGCCAGATACTACTTTTCTAAAATTACCTTTTTTCTTCATGCTAAGGTCCTCTCTTTCATATATTTGTATTAAAACAGACAGTCCTTAGACTGCCTGCAATACACTACTTATCGTTGTGGAAAAATCAGATTGAACTGTACATTTCCCTCTCCGGGATCAACCATCTCCACAGTTGCTTCGTACTGTCTCCCTGTTTTTCTTGATACCAGATCCTTATAATGGATTTTTCCTTTAGACAGGAACTTCTTTGCTGCCGTCTTATCCATCTTTTTTCCCTGACTCGCAAGGAATTTATCATTCTTCCATAAGGTAAAAGTACAGTTCCGGTCAGAACAGTAAAAGTTTACTTTCCCTTCCTGGACATCTGCTCCACATCGGGGACATTTGTCAATGACTTCTCCTTTTGCCTTTCCCTGAAACTGATTTTTCTTTTCTTCTGAAATTCCCTGATACCTGGCAACCAGTTCCTGCATCAGTTCTGTAATCCCATTTAGGAATTCATCTGCTGTCTCTGTATTCTGGGCAATGTGATTCAATGCCATTTCCCACTCTGCGGTCATCTTCGGAGATTTAATCTCATCTGGCAGAACTGTAATCAATACATTACCATCATCTGTCGGCACCAGATTTTTCTTTTCCCTTTTCACAAAACCAGACTGAATCAGTTTTTCAATGATTGCTGCCCTTGTTGCCGGAGTACCAAGTCCTTTCTTTTCTGTATCTTCGGTCAGTTCTTCATTCCCTGCACGTTCCATCGCAGAAAGCAGGGTATCTTCTGTGTACTGTTTCGGTGGCTGTGTGAAATGCTCCGATACCAAAGAATCACAGGGACCATAATGCTTGCCTGCCCAGATATCCAGCTCCGGCTCTTCTTTCTCAATCTTTACGCCAAAGAACTGTTTCAATTTATTTTCGATCGCCTTGAATCCTTCCTGCTTTGTTTTCTTTGCTGTGAGATAAAACGTATGATAATTGCAGGTGATCTGGCATTTATGGCTTTCATAAATATAAGGATCTGCAGTTGCTGTCAGAACCCTGGCACTGATCAGATACAAAATCTTGCGGTTTCGTTCTTTCAGTTCACCAATATCTGCTTTGGCTACTTCCATGGTTGGGATAATCGCATGGTGATCGGATACTTTCTTTGAATTTAATACCTTACTCACGTCTGGGTGATATTCCAGACCTTCAGCATAAGGCATTTTCCCAAGTAACATCTGAATCAGTGTTTCAGTGCTTTCTCCCATCTCATCTGTCAGATACTGGCTGTCTGTTCTCGGATAAGTGACCAGCTTCTGCTCATACATCTCCTGCACGGCATCCAATGTCTGCTGTGCGGTATAACCAAACATTCTGTTTGCTTCCCTCTGCAGAGTGGTCAAATCATAGAGCTTCGGAGGACGGACCGTTTTTTCTTTCACATCATCCTTTTCCACTTCGCACATACGCTCCATACAGTCCGCAGCCACTCTATCTGCATCTTCTTTTTTCTGAAAATGCTCTGTGACCGCATCCATCTCGTCAAACTTGATATGAGCCATATAATATTTTTCTTTGGTAAATTCCTTGATCTTCTGATTTCGATCCACGATCATGGCAAGTGTTGGTGTCTGTACTCTTCCAACTTTCAGATTCTGGTTATACAGAACGGAAAAAAGACGGCTCGCATTGATTCCCACCAGCCAGTCTGCCTTTGCCCTGCAAAGTGCTGACTGATAGAGACTGTCATAACACGAACCGTCTTTTAATGACGCAAATCCATCTTTAATTGCCTGTTCCTCCATGGAAGAGATCCAGAGCCGCTTCATCGGCTTTTTGCATCCTGCCTGCTCATACACCAGACGGAAGATTAGTTCTCCTTCCCGCCCGGCATCTGTAGCACAGATTACTTCATCTACTTTGGAATCTCGCATCAGTTTTTTCAAGATTCCAAACTGCTTTTTCGTGCCTTCCAATACCCTGTGTTTCCAACATTCCGGCACAATCGGCAGATCTTCATATCTCCATTTTTTATATTTTTCATCGTATTCTGATGCATCACATAATCCAACCAGATGTCCTACGCACCAGGAAACGAGATAACCGTTTCCTTCCACGTAGCCATCTTTTCTTGTTCTGGCTCCAATCACGGAAGCCAGTGCCATCGCAACCGATGGCTTTTCTGCAATCACTAATTTCATTTACTCCTGCTCCTCTTCTTCATCTTCCAGCACAGCATCATCAAAATCCTCGTCTCTCAGGATTTCTGGTTCTATACTTTCTTCCTGCTCATCTGCATCGTCTACTTCCCGCTTTTCAGATTCTGAATCTTCGGATTCATCTTCATCCTCTTCCATCTCATCCTCGTCATCATATTCATGCTTTGGTTTATAGACTTTGAAGTAATATCCTCCTGCCGCAGCTCCTACTGCAACCAGTGCAATCAGAAGATACGTTCCAAATGGACCTTTATCTTCTGGCATCTGGATTTCATCCTCTACCTTATCTTTCTCAGCTGTCTCAGTTGTTTCCGGCTTTTCTTCTTCAGCCTGTTTCTCTGGTTCTGCATAAACAGTATCTACTTCCGGAAGTGTCACGGAATCAGAAAGTGTGAAGTTCATCAGATCTTTCTCGCTGACTTCTGTAAGGAAATACACATTATCCTGAGATTTTGAATTGTCGATGATCAGATAAAAAATCTTACCACTCTTAGTTGAAATGGTATAAAACTCTTTTGTGCCTTCCGTAGCTGTTTTAGTAACAGAATCTGCTGTCTCGCCTTCTTTATTAAGCTGTTCCTCAATACCTGTCACTGTCCGATCATCCACAGTTCCTTTTGCATCTGTTGGCTCAGAAGCTTGTGCATCCTGCGGAAGCGGAGAAGTCGTTGTTTTTTCAGTTCCCGTTGCATCTGCACTGGTCGTAGTTGCCATTGCACCATTGCTGTCACTGGAGGTTTTCTGTTTCTCTGCCTGCTTCTTTGCCCATTCATAATAAGGATTCTGCAACACATACTTTTCAGAAGTATTTCCGGCACCGTCTGTTACCGTAATCTCAATCTGTTTTGTAGTAAAATCTTTCTGTGTCAGTTGCACTCTCAGCATTCCATCCTTCAGATCTGTATAAGTGGTGCCATTAACTGTTACTGCAGTAATCCCGGATACTGTATCATTCCCCTGAATCGTCAGCACACCATCTGTCAGGGAAGCAGAGAGTGTCGGCTTTTCCGTGTCATAACACTTAATAGAACGATTCTGCTCATACACCTTTCCATCACCATCTGTCACACGCACATACACTGTCTGATTTCCTGTGATCGTGATACTTCCGCTTCCAGTTACATCCTGCCAGCTTCCATCTTTTCCTGCTTTTGCTTCAATCTTTGCTATTGAGAAACCTTCCGGCATATGGCTGGCATCTACCGTAACAGCAATGGTTGTTTCTCCCTGTTTCCATCCATCCGGTTTCTCAATCGTGATTGCAGGCGTGGTATTCTCAGCTGCATAAGCAGTCTGTGTCTGGAGCAAAGGTGTTGTCAGGCAAAGAAATGTCGTTGCTGCAAGCAGACTCTTTTTTACCCTGCTTTTAGTATTTGTTCTCTTCTTCTGTTTCATTTTTTCCAGATTCATCATCGGCTTTTATTTCCTCCTTCTGTATTTCTACCCTGCCGGGCAACTCATTTTTCATTTTCTTTTTAAAAGCTTCCAATTCCGGAATACTCATATCCATTGCACGGATAATTCTTACAATTTCCAGATTTTCTGCTTCTGTTTTTGCAATCTCCGCAGCCTTGAACCGCTTTAAATCTGCTTCATATCTGGCTTTAGATGCTTCCATTTTTTCCTTGGCTTTCTCATAATCTGCCGTTGCTTTTTCAAGACTTTTCATCTCTTCTCCTTTCCGGGCGGCTGTTATACCGCCCTTTTCCTTACCATCGCCCGAATCCATAGAAATGGCTCTGCCAGTATGGAGAGTTGATGGACGTGTACTGAACCGGATGCCCACAATGGATCATCTGACCATTGCCCACATAGATTCCAATATGCGTTACTGGTTCTCCTGCATCGTAGGTTCCGGTAAAGAAGATCAGATCTCCTGGCTGTGCTTCTGACTGGGATACTGGCGTACAAATGTTGTACAGTCCCTGTGCAGTCAGCCTTCCCGTATTTCTTACCCCGGAATGAACCAGACAGTAGCTGACAAATCCGGAACAATCGAATCCACTTGGGGAATATCCGCCCCACACATACGGTGTTCCAAGATATTTTGCAGCCTCTTCCAGTAAACGTTGCGCTGCTTCACTGGTATATTCATTACCACCAAAGCCTGTCCCTTCTCCTGTTTCCAGATAAAAGATCGGGTTTAACCGCTCTCCATTTTTCAAAAGTTCAATGTGAAGATGGCTTCCTGTAGAATTTCCGGTATTTCCTACAAGACCGATCTCATCACCTTTCGTGACGGATGCACCTGCAGATACACTCCGGCTGCTTAAATGTGCATACCGCAGTTCATAGCCTTTACTGTCCTTGATTACAACATAATTGCCATAGCTGTCGTTATAAGCAGAAGTTGTAACCGTTCCGGTCAGCCCTGCCATTACTTTTGTCCCTTCCGGTGCTCCGATATCCATACCATTGTGTAACTGATTTGCTCCTGATATTGGATGAATCCGATATCCATAATAGCTGGTCACACTGGAATACCAGTTAAAATCAACCGGTGTTGCAAACATCTGCAGGTTGCCTTTGGTATCGTTGTAGGCACTGAACAGTTCTTTCTGGAAAAATCCCAACCTGTCCTGACAGATTGACATCAGGTTTCCACTGGTCAATGTTACATTCAGCGTGTCCACATCTCTGATTCTGGTCACTTCGACTTCATTGCTTCCGTTATCATCTGCAAGATAACATTCCCAGGTCTGATGTCCATGTGCAGATGCTGCCGCATGACTGTCATAATAGACATCAAATTGTACACCGTATCTTGCGAAAGCTCCGGTATCTTCTACGGTATATTCGACACCATTCATAACTACCTTTGTTCCCATTGGAACAAACGGATTGGAAGCATCTACCGCTAAGGTATGATTGGCAGTTGGATATGCTCCACTGGCAGTCGGTCCTCCGCTCCAAATACCACAACAGATTGGACAGTTACAATATCCACTGGTCACAACCTGTCCCAAAGATTCTCCAACTCTTACTGTTGCTGTCTCCGTTACAGTCTCATTGACTGCTTCAGTAGTTAAATGATATTGCTCTGCAAACAAGGCGTCCAGCTCCGGCTTGACCTGTTCAAAAGTAAATTCTTCATACTTTGCAGACAGATAACTAATCAGGATAAACGGATCATGCTCAATAGGTCCGATGTTATATCGGTATTCCTCATGTCCTGGTTCTTCAGATTCCATATTGTTGATCCGCTCCTGCAGATTAGCTTCCAGCTGTGTGTAATACAGTTCCGCTTCCCGGATTGCCTGATCCGATGACAGATAACTGGTTCCGGTGTAAGTGATCACATTTTGTAAAAACACTGCAGAGCATGACGTGACATTCGTTATGATCAGAAACATCAATCCGATCAGAACTGCTACACTGATATACACCTTCCGGTTTTCTTTAAAAAAGTTGGTGACTTTGCCGCCAATCTTCTTGATATAATCAATCGTACCTTTTGTAGCTGTTCCTACTGTCTGTTCACTTCGCTTCGCTTTGGCATAATCCCGTTTGATCTGTTGCTTCTGAATCTGTTTTTTCAGTTTCTTCTGTTCCTGACGGGCTGCCGCCTGTGTCTGTTTCTCTTCCTGTCTTTCAAGTCTGCTTCTTTTTCTGAATGCCCTCTGTTTCCTGCGTCTGGCACTTCTCTGTTCCAGCCGGTAAACACCTTCGCCGCTTTCTTCTAACTTATGGGCACCTTCTACCGCCGCATTATCGTCTTCATTTTTGCTGATCTCACGGTGCAATGCTGCGGAAGCTGCACTTCCTGCTTTCTTGACAACAGAAGTTTTTTCTGTTTTCACAGATTCCCCTTCGCCAAACTTCAAGCGGGATTTCTTCTTTCCAGGAGCTTCTCCATCATTTGCCTGATAGACCTGTGCCTTCTTGGAATGCTGCTTTGCTTCCTTCTTCTTTTTTGCTTCCTCATAAGAAAACTTTTTGGCTTTTTCCTTCTGTTTCTGATGTCGGAAATTGACTCCATCCGTATCCATCTGGTTCAATTTCTCCATATCTTTATCATTTTTCACAGAAGCACCAGTTTCCTCATAAGCAAACTTCAAACGCTGTTTTTGTTTTGGCTTTTTGCTACCACCGGTCTGATTTCTCCGGCTGTCTCCTCTGTTTTCTGATAGATCCGCACGTTTTTCTTTCAGTCTCCCTGACTGTCCGGCTTCGGATTTTTCTGCAAGTCTGGATTCTTTTCCGACTTCAGCACGGATTCTTTTTCTATTTTGCTGTTTTCTACTCTGTCCAAGATCCTCACTTTGCTTCTCTGCCCGTATCAGTTCCGGTGCATCTCTGGATTTTTGCACAGAGGGACGAATATTTTTCCCACTCCGTTCAGACTGGCGGGAAGACTTATCCACAAGGCTTACTTCTTTTTCCCCCTGTTTTCCTCCCATCTGCACATCACTGGCACGGTTACTGACACGAACAGAAGATTTATCCGTCAGGTTTTCTTCCACCAGACCATCCTTGGTCATTTTCTGGACTTTCTTATCCCTGACTTTCATTCTCTGTTCTGCCACTGATTACTCCTCCTTCTTCGGATACCCTTTCCCTGCCTGTAATAAACAAAGAAAAGCGATGCCAAATACAGCACCGCCACAAAATGTCAATCCATATGAAATTACCTGTAACATTGTTTTACTCCTCCTGTATTACCCTGCTTCGGCTGTTTCCTCCGGGCGGGTTGTCATAATCTTATAAAGGGAATTCTTCGGGAATCTGTCTACAAACGGAATAATCACATTTCCATAGAACAGAAGTCCTTCACCCTCATTACTGTTGGTTACATAAGACAGCTGGGTTGGTGAAATATTCAACTGTTTAGCCAGAATCTGCCTGTCACCGGATGCCTGGTTGAGCATATAGATAAAATCAGAGTTTTCAAAAATATTCTCGATTTCCCTGGAAGCTAAAAGATCCTTAATGTTCTGGGTAATTCCTGTCGGAATACCGCCCCATTTACGGAATCGCTTCCAGATTTCCACGCTGTAGGCTGCTGTCTGTTCTTCTTTTAAGAGAAGATGGAATTCATCCACATAGTAACGGGTGGATTTATGAGCGGAACGGTTGATCGTCACTCGGTTCCATACCTGGTCCTGCACAATCAGCATCCCGATCTTCTTCAGCTGTTTTCCAAGCTCCTTGATATCAAAACATACGATACGGTTGTTGATGTCCACATTTGTGCGATGATTAAATACATTTAGGGAACCTGTAACGTAAATCTCCAATGAAGTTGCCAGACGCTGTGCTTCCGGCTCTTCCTGTTTCCGCAACAGATTATATAAATCCTCCAGTATCGGCATCTTCTCTGGCACCGGATCAGCGAGATATTCCTGATAGACCAGCCGCACACAACGGTCAATGATCGTCTTTTCTACCGGTTCCAGTCCATTCTTTCCACCGACAATCAGTTCACACAGGGACAGAATAAAATCTGCCTTTAAGGACAGCGGATTATCTTCCTCTGAATAATTCAGGTTCAGATCCATCGGATTGATATACTGGTCTGATACCGGTGAAATCCGGATGACCTGTCCGTGCAGTGCCTGCACCAGTGGATAATACTCGGCTTCTGGATCACAAATAATAATATCGTCCTCCGTAATCAGGAAACAGTTCGTAATTTCTCTTTTTGCTGAGAAGGATTTACCGGAACCAGGTGTACCAAGAATCAGTCCATTCGGGTTCTTCAGACGCTTCCGGTCAACCATAATCATGTTGTTGGATAATGCATTCAATCCATAATAAAGAGCTTCCCCTTCCTGGAACAGTTCCTGTGTCGTAAATGGCACAAAGATCGCTGTTGCCGATGTGGTAAGCCCTCTCTGAATCTCAATTCGATTGACTCCCAGTGGAATACAGGACATCAATGCTGCTTCCTGCTGATAGTCCAGCTGTTTTAAGGAACAGTTGTATTTTTGTGCGATACCCTGTACCTGGAAGATATTGTTATCCAGCTTCTGACGCTTCTTTGCGGTATTCATCACCAACACTGTCACAAGAAACATACGCTCATTTCTGGACTGTAAATCTTCCAGCAGATTCTTTGCTTCTTCCCCGTAGGTCACAAGATCCGATGGAAGCACATCCATGTCATACCCGGAACGTACCGCCCGCTTCTGCTCTTCAATCTTCATCTTATCCAAATCTGAAATCTTGCTCTGATCATCTTGATCAGCAGAACTCTGGTCAATGGACTGGATATGAATATTGACATTGATGCTGTCATCCACATCCAGGAAATCTGCAAGCATCCGTTGTAAGCTCCGGTGCCAGGATCTGCAGATAACTCACGCTTCCCATGGTCTTTCCCATCAGAAATGTCTGATTCTTGGAAAAGTTAAAGGAAGTTGGTGCAATAAAGTCTTTGGTCTTTAATCCTGTTTCCGGCAGCATCTTGTACTGGAACTTAAATGGTTCAATCCGATCCTGGTTGAACACATGATACAGAATCTCCAGTCGCTCCAGACCATTTAAGGAATGTGCCTGTGCTCCCAGAACTTTAAAGTTGTTCAGGATATCGGCTTCAATCCTTTCAAGCCTTGGTCTTGCCACCTTCAGGCTTTCTGCTTCGATTCCAAAAGTGATATACTTGGTTTTCACCAGACCATTGTTTCCCTTGGAAAGCTGATTTTTTAACATGGTCCGGTACTCCTCACGAATGGCATTGAAGTCATCGTTCTGATCCGGAATATCAATACTTTTCTCAAATTCAGCCACATCCACCTGCTGATTGATAAAGGACAGCTGCACACTGATGGAAGAATCAAAGTAATTTAAAAAATCACAGTAATTCTCAAATATCGTGGTCTTATCCTCATTTAAAGCCAGCTGATAATTGATGTCATAAAACTGAATTGTCTTAGAGAAAAAGGTCTTTGTCACCTGGCAGATACCATCCTGCAGCGTCCGAATATACGGAATACTCTGCTGTGCAGTTGTAGGAATGTTTTTCTGTTTCCTCACGATCCCGTTTCCTGCTTCTTCCTACGCTTTTCCTGTTCTCTTTCTTTTCTGCTTTTTTTGTTTCTTCTTTCCTGACGGTTTCTTTTTTCCGCCAGGGACAGACGCTCCTGCTGAGCCTCCTGCTTTGTCTTTTTTGCCATCCGGCACACCCTCCTTTTTTACAAGGGTGGAAATCTCCTGATAAAAATTTTCTGTCTTATATGGTCTTACCGCTGGACATATAAACTTCTGTCGAATGATATTTGCCACCACTTTTTCAAAGGGAAGCCCGTCTTTTTCATACATCGCCATGAAGAAAAACGGAAGCATGATCGTTACCATCAGAATGGCAGCGATACTGGAACCGATTGGTTTTCTCATGAACAGATAAAACGGAATTCCCACAACTGCGGCAAGTGAAAAGAAAATCAACTGCCGCTTTGTCAGATTTAACGCTACTTTCTGTTTTGACCTTGGTAAGGTCTTTTGGTACTGGTACATACGCCATGGTATGCGCTCCTTTCCTGCCCGTTAGTGGGCATTGAATATTGATTTGCTAAGGCTTCCGGTCTTGAATAATGAAAATGCAAGAATCACGGTATACGCCGCTACTGAAAACATTGCTGCATGAAGGTCACTGGATATGGTCATTGCATTTACTAAAACTGCATAAATTCCCACACAGACCATCATGAAGAATCCCTGAAATGCCAGTGCGAACAAGCCTTTTAAATAGTTGTTTCCGATATTGCCCCATTCCTTATTGGTCATGGTGGCAAACGGAATTGGTGCTATGGAAGTATAAAGGTAAATTTCTATCATTCTTCCGTACAAAATAACGGTTATGATGATCGACAGAATCCGCATGGTAATACTGATCAACAGCGTTTCCATGGATAGCAGGAACAAATCCCCCAGTTCCATATCTTCCAGTGCATCCACAATCCTTGCGACTGCTTCTGATGCATCCACCGCTGTGTTCCCGGAGATCACCCCGGCGGCATTGTTGACCACATGCTGGCCAACATCAAAGACCGCCATCGTGATATTGAACGTATTTGTCACCAAATAAATGGCTACATACGCCTTGAAAATCCAGAGGAAAATGTTGTAAGTCTCAAATTCATGGAAATTGTTTTTCTGCGTTACCATCGTAATCAGCTCATAGCACAAGACAAAGGTGATGATCAGTCCCGCAATGGGGACAATTACTGTCTGGGAAATGTTCTGGATCAGATTAAAGATCCCTGCATTCCATCCCTGCGGTGTCTGTCCCACCTGCCCGGCTATGGTTCCCACCTGCTCATTGACAGACGTGAACATGTTATCCAAACATGACTTGATAAGCCCGATCAGGATATCCTTTATCGCTTCCGTAATTCTCTCAATGATGGTGTTCATCTACCACTCCTCTTAAGAGAACAATGTTGCCAGCTGTGGAATCAGGGTAGTTCCCAGCAGCATGATTCCGGCACCAGCTCACCAGCGGTCTGATCCCCAATTAGGTGTAAAACTCTGCTCGATGGCGGGCGGCGGCGTACAAAAAATCTATATGGTGTTTTTTAAGAGAACCGTCCCGGCGGGACAGGTCAGGCAGTGACCTGTTCCACCTCCGGGATGGGTTTGAGATTAAAATGAATTTCGATAGAAATGTGTCTTGTTTTATCTTCGTCAATGCGCTCATGCACGACGATTTCTTTGATTAAGCGGTTGAGGGTGGCTGCGTCCAGCTCTGTGATGTTGGCATATTCCTGAATGGCTTCCACCCATTGTTTTGCGTCATTGGCAAGCTGGACTTCATCGGACAGCCGCTTTCTGCCCTCGGACACTTTTGTTTTAAGCTCCGTCTGCTCGGTCTGTGTCTTTTCCAGCATGGTGTTGAAATTCTGCTCACTGATACGCCCTGCAATCATATCCTCATAAAGCCGCATGACCATTTTGTCCAGAACCTCAATCCGTTCCTCGTCCCTTGTAAGGGAGCGTTCCATTGCTTCCCGCTGTTCCCGCTGCTCGGCTTCACAGGTATTGGTCAGGCGGTCAGCAACCGCTTCCCCGTCCATCAGGGCAGCTCTGGCACATTCCCGGATTTTCCGCAGCACATGGCTGTAAAGGGTGTCATAGTCAATCCGGTGCTGGGTGCAGTGGTTCTTTCCAAAGGCATTGTAGGTCTTGCAGGAGTAAATCCGCTGGGGATGTTTTGCGTTTGTGTAGCGTACCGTCAGCGACTTCCCACACTCGCCGCATTTTATCAGTCCGGCAAACAGGCTGATTTCATTGGTCTGCCCCGGACGCTGGCGGGATTTCAGCTTGTTCTGCACAATGTCAAAGCTCATGCGGTCAATCAGCGGTTCATGCTGTCCCTCCACCACAATCCAGTCCTCCGGCTTCTTTTCCCCAATCGTGCCGATTTTGAAACGGTAGTCTTTTTTCTGGGAAGCAATCGCCCCGGTGTAGACGGGATTCATCAAAAGGTCTTTGATAACGGAGAAGTCCCACATATACCGCCCGTTTTCCGGGTCTTTCTTTTCCCATTTGGTGCGGGTATTGCGAAGCCCCCGTTCCCGGTTCCACCATGTGGGGCAGGGGATTTTTTCTTCCTCCAGCCGTCTGCGGATATAGTTCGGACCATGACCGTTTAGGGCATATCCGAAAATCAGCCGCACAATCGGGGCGGTTTCCTCGTCAATGAGCAGATGGTTTTTGTCCTCCGGGTCTTTCCGATACCCAAACGGGGCAAGACACCCGGTAAACTGTCCTTTCTGCGCTTTCAGAAGATAAGAGGAATGGACTTTCTTGGAAATATCCTTGCTGTACATCTCGTTCAGGATATTCTTGAACGGGGCGATGTCGTTGTTATCCCGCAGGGTGTCGATACCGTCATTCATGGCGATATAGCGGACACCGTTTCTTGGGAAAAAGTCCTCAATCAAATGCCCGGTTTGCAGATAGTTACGCCCCAGTCGGCTGAGGTCTTTCGTGATGACAAGGTTGATTTGCCTGCGCTCAATGGCTCTCAACATTCTCTGTAAATCAGGACGCTCCATATTAAGACCTGTGAAGCCATCGTCCTGATAGACTGCCACAACCTCCCATCCCTGCTTTTCGCAGTATTTTTCCAGCATATCACGCTGGTTTGCGATACTGGCACTTTCGCCTTGCAGGTCATCGTCCTTTGACAGCCTGCAATAGACCGCCGCACGATAGCCCCCGGCAAGTGCTGAACCGATTGTTCTGTATTCCATTTCGTTCATCATAGCCATTTACCCACACAATCCAGACGGTATCTGGCTCTGTTGAACCTCATCTTCATTATACTTCAAATCTTTCTTTTTAGCAAGATATTCTTTTGTATTTGTTTTGCCGTATTTCTGGGAAATCAGGCTGACGAACACATCGGTGGCGTCCAGTTCCCCGTCAAATACGGTGGTCACTTGAATCTCTGGTCTTGTTTTTTGCCATAGGCAGTTATCCTCCATACATGAAAATAGCCAGACAGAGGGTGGTCGGCAACGAAGTCCGGCAACGGGCTTCAAAAGACCTTGCAAACAATCTCAATCTGGCGTTGGTTACTATTTATACTTTTCTTTTATTTTTCTGTTGTTTTGGTTGTCATAGAGGGAGAAAAGCCCGGAAATAAGGGATTTTCCCCGGCAACCGGCTCGGCAACGGGATAGCAACGGAAGTCGGCAACGGGCTGTCATTTTCAGAATGGAAGCTCCATCTGCTCTGTGACCTCCACAAAACCGTCCATAGATTTTTCGGGCGGGTTGTCGGTGTCCGTTGCCGGGATTTCACGCTCCCAGCCCTTTTGTCTGCCGTATTCCGCAAACATTCTCGGATTGGAAAAGTAGTTCCACCCGGTAATGCACTGGTTCATTATCTCGTTGATTTCCCGGATTTCCCATTGCTTCGGCTCGTCAAAGGTGTGGTTTAAGGCTTCCTTGTAGAGCTGCTTGGAACAGACCGTTTCCCCGGTGTACTTATCAAGGTACGCCTGTATCATCCCGGCTTTGGTGTCCTCCGGCATAAAATCCCGCTGGTGTTCTTTGAGATACCGCTGCATGGCTGGGGCTGAATGACAGCTTGAACATGCCGCTTCGGTAAATCTCCATTGCTTCCGCCCACATCTGGCTGATATAGGCTCTGGAAGCGGCTTCGTCCTCCAAAATGTGAACCTCGGCTTGCTCCGGGTACACCATGACCGGGATAAATCGGCGGTTGCCGGAACGGTCAAGGGGGAGAAAGTCAAGGGCGTTGGAAGTGCCGCCGAACACGCATTGACGGGGGCGGTCTGCCGGGTGAGTTTCATAGGGAATTTTGTAAACCTCTTTCTGGCGGCTTAGAAAGGACTTGATTTCCTCAATGCTCTTGGCATTGGCGGTTGCCATCATTTCCGACATTTCAATTATCCA
>NZ_JBWJVP010000293.1:0-5289 GCF_056339915.1 Blautia sp. ZXY-1-B12
TTTATAAGTTATCTGATATTACAAATTTAAAATTATTTTACAGCTCTTTATTCCTGTTTTCAGACACGCTCTAGTACAGTGTTTCGTAAATAACTATATCAATCGCGTAGGATGCGGATTCGAGTGTGCTGGTATAAAAACGCAGGCGTAGCGGGCTACGCTGAGGCTTTTATACCTATGCAATCGGATTCGCAGACAAGTGAGTGGTATAGTTATTTCGAAAACGATGTACTAGGATCATCATTTCATGATCAGATAGCTGTAATCATCGATTACTGCACAGATCAGTCTGCGAAGACCTTCGTACAACTTATCATTTGCATCATCTGCCTTGCAGTCGGAAATCTGACCAAGGAGACGAACCTTGCACTCTTTTGTCTCCGGATTGATCACTGCAAATCCATCATTTGTGCTGTCTGCCATATCTGCCTCAGAAGCAAATAATGTAAATTTATCCTTGTACGGTGCACTTGCATATGGACAGAAGCTCTTGCAGTTGCCGCATTCGTTACACATATAATCTACATGGATCACCTGATTCATTGCCATTCCCGGAACTTTGATGGAGATGTTTGCTCTGTTTGGACATACATCTACACAATTCTCACAGACTTTATTACAGGTCAGACAGCGCTCACTTTCGCTCGCAGCGTCCTTGCTTTCTTTGAGTATTGCTTTTTTGGAGTAACAGTCTTTTTCTGTTCCCGGTACAGGCTGTCCTTTTACAATATCATGTCCAAGGATTGCTTTTGCAGCAACCTGTGCGTCGCGGATCGCTTCTACGATCGTAGCAGCTCCCCTTGCACCGTCACCGACAACGTAAACGCCTTCTGCACTTGTCTCCATTGTCTTATCATTGATGCGGGCTTTTCCGCGCTCATTGACCGCAATACCATTTGCTTCATAGAACTCAGTCGGAACTTTCTCGCCAACTGCAACGATCACTGTATCAGCCAAAACTTCTTCTGTTTCGCCCGTTTCTGTTACACCTGCACGTCCGGAAGCATCCATGCTGCCAAGTTCCATCTTCTTACAGAGCAGTTTGCCGTTTTCCAGAGATACAGGAGAAAGAAGTTCTTTGAACTCTACGCCCTCTTCCAGTACTTCCAGTAACTCATCTTCTGCTGCTGGCATATAGCGTTTGGTTCTTCTGTATACCAAGTAAACATGTTCTACACCTTCTGTACGTTTCGCAGCTCTTGCAGTATCCATGGCAGTGTTACCGCCACCGATCACAACTACGTTTTTACCCAGCGCAACCTTACCGCCAGTTGCTTTGAAATCTCTTAAGAATTTCAGAGCATTGATGGTTTCACCCTTTTCAAGCTTCAGAGTACCCGGTTTATTTGCACCTGTTGCAACGATCACTGCGTCATAACCCTGTGCTTTTAATTCCTGTACGGATTTCACTTCTGTACCTGTTTTGATCTCCACACCCATCTTCTGGATGAAGGAAACATCTTTATCGATTGCATCATCAGAGATACGGAATCCCGGGATCACATAACGGATCACGCCGCCGGCTTTCTCTTCTTTCTCAAATACTGTTACAGAAGCACCTGCTCTTGCAAGGAAGTATGCAGAAGCAATACCTGCAGGACCTGCACCTACAACAGCTACTTTCTTACCGTCTGCTGTGCCTGCTTTGATCTCATCGATCACTGTATCATATCCGTTTTGTGCTGCGATGAGCTTAGTGTTGCGGATATTTACAGGTTCTTCATAGAAGTTACGTGTACATTTGTACATACAGTTGTGCGCACAGAGAGTACCTGTGATAAATGGAAGTGCATTTTTCTCAAGGATAACTCTTAATGCCTGTGCATAATCGCCTTCTCCTGCCAGCTTCACATAGGTTGTGATATCCTGGTGGATCGGACATCCTTCTTCGCATGGAGCAAAGAAACAGTCAAGGAGCGGAACCTCTGAATCAGTTTTTCTCTTAGGAAGCGGTTTGATGCTCTTTACATGGTGAGTATCTTTTTTCGCATCCTCGGCCAGCTGCTCAAGTGCAGCTACATCAATGCCTTTCCATTCTTTCACACCGTCAGCCATTACTTTCTCTGCCATCTGGGTAAATCTCTGATATCCGCCCGGCTTCAGAAGTGTAGTTGCCACTGTTACAGGCCATACACCACATCCGACGATACGGTCGATATTATAGTAATCAGCACCGCCTGAATAAGCGATACGGAGTTTTCCGTCAAATTCCCGGGAAAGTCTGGCTGCAAGAGAAATGGATAACGGGAAAAGAGATTTTCCGGACATATACATTTCTTCGCTTGGAAGTTCATTTCTTGTAACATCTACAGGGAATGTATTGGTGATCTTCACACCAAACGCAAGGTTCAATTCATCTGCAAGTGCCTGCAGTCTCTTAAACATCGGAATCGCATCTTCGTACTGTAAGTCATCTTTGAAATGGAAATCACCAAATACCATATAATCATATCCCATGTCATCCATGGTCTTTCTGGCAAATTCATATCCCAGGAGAGTCGGGTTACATTTGATAAATGTGTTCAAATGTTTCTCTTTAAACAGATGATTTGCAATGCTCTCAATCTCGTTTGGAGGACATCCATGGAGAGTAGAGATTGTTGCGGAATTACAGATATCAGACGGAATCGCCTCAATATCTTCTTTTGTAACTTTTTCAAATTTATCTACATTGTCCAATAACCACTGTTTACATTCTTTAAAGATTTCAGTATCTTTTGCTTCCATCATACTGTCAATGAAAGTATTAACCTTTGGCTCTTTGATCCCTGCAAGATCATATCCAACGGAAATATTGAACTGGAATCCGTCCTGTGCACCCAGATCAAATTCTTTGGCGATCACATGCAGGATAAACCATGCTTTAATATATTCTCCCATTGCCTGAGGAACATAAAGCTCTGTAGACCATTCACAGTTATATCCTTCATCATCTGCAAGGATACATGGTCTGTTGATACAGGCTGCAAGCTCTGCACCGTCCATCTTCTGAACTGTTTTCAGCTCAAAGAAACGTGCGCCTGCATAGTAAGAAGCAACAATGTTCTGTGTTAACTGTGTATGCGGTCCTGCAGCAGGTCCGATCGGTGTTTCCAGATTTCTCTCAAATATATTCAGCTTCCTGTCAGTTTCCGCTGCATAAGCTCTGTGCTGTCCGAAAACTGTTCCTTTTGTTTTCTTTTCTTCTAATACCCAGTTCATTAACTGTTCAAAGGGCATACAGGTCATGACTTCACTCATAATCCGATCCTCCATTATTTCATACGGTATGGCTTCTCTCCATCCGTTCTATATTTTATTTACATTTATTTTTGCCAGGCAGAAAACTTATCTTTTTTACAATTCTTTACAGATTAACCATTAATATCATCTGCAAGTTCTTTTGCAGCCTGACGGCAGTCTGCCATAACTTTTGCCTCGTCGCATACAAGGACTTCGCGGTCTTTCATCAGGACTTTACCGTTACATACAGTAGTCTGGACCATGCTTCCGTTTACACCGAACATCAGATGTCCGTTAATGTTGCTTTCATTCATTGGTGTCAGCGGATCATAATCGATCACGATCACGTCTGCTGCCGCACCCTCTTTCAGGACACCGAGCTGTTTCTTAAAGTATCTGTTTGCAATCTTTGCATTTCCTTCAAAAAGCATCTGTGGAACTTCTCCCCAGGCTGCGTTCGGGTCGCAGAGGCTGTGTTTGTGTAAAACATTTGCAACCTTCCAGGATTCCATCATATCATGAGTATATCCGTCTGTACCAAGACCTGTGAGGATTCCCTTCTGTACCATTCTCATGGTTGGAGGACATCCGCATGCATTACCCATGTTAGATTCCGGGTTATGTACAACCATGGTATCTGTATCTTTGATCAGATCCATTTCATGTTCATTCACATAGATACAGTGACCGAGTAAAGTCTTCGGTCCAAGGATGTTCCAGTCATGAAGACGGTCAACAATACGTTTGCCATGCTCTTTCAGACACTGATGGAGATCGTAAATGCCTTCTGCTACATGGATGTGATATCCAACACCTTCCGGTTTCAGTTCATTGCAGAGAGCCATTGTCTCATCAGAGATTGTAAAGGATGCATGCATACCCATCATTCCGGCGATCATATCACTGTCGTCTGCAAGTGCATGCTTGATAAAATTCACGTTCTCCATTACAGATTCTCTGGATTTCTCCATTCCGTCACGGTCAGAAATCTCATAGCAGAGGCAGGTACGCACACCTAAATCCTTCGCAGCTTCCTCGATCGCATTGAGGGAACCTGTAATATGGCCAAAACTTGCATGATGGTCAAACACTGTGGTTACACCGTTCTTGATAGAATCAATGTATGTAGCATATGCAGAAAGCTTTGTCTGCTCCAGTGTCAGATGACGGTCAACTGTCCACCATAAGCCATCCAGAATATCCAGAAATCCCTGAGGATTATATCCGTTAATGCTTAAGCCTCTTGCGAAGGAGCTGTAGATATGCTCATGGGCATTAATAAATGCCGGCGTGATAACCCCACCCTTCGCATCAACAAATTCAGCATCCGGATAAACTTTCTTTACCTCTTCAGTTACCCCCACCATTACTATGGTGTTACCATCCATTGCTACAGCACCATTCTCCAGAAATGGATTGGATGCGTCCTGTGTGATCATTCTTCCATTACCAATTACCAGCATATAGTTCCTCCTTTCACTTGTCAAAAACTACCAATTCGATACTGCTTTTTACCTTTTGTTTAGGAATTATGTACTAATACTGTAACATACTTCTCCGAATAATGCAAGTAGAATTTACAAAAACTTTTTGGTTTTTCAAATTTTTTTTAGGTTTTATACTATCTCCGGTGAACAGATAAAAAAGAACGGGGCAGTCATTGATGACAATGAACAACCTCGTTCTTTTTTTGATTTTCCTGTTTTCTGATGAAGCTGATTTTATGACAAATTTTCAGGTTTGTCAACAATTTTTGTAAGATAGGAGAGTTATCCTTCCATAATCGCAGAATTAACCCTGAGCTGTTTTCGTCCATTCTTCCAGAGATTCTCATCCAGCTCCACCTCATAGCCGCCGCCATTTCTCACATGCCACTCATAAAATGGTTTCTGTATATCTGCATACTCTTCCATGATATTCATGATCGTACCGCCATGGATGACAAGTGCCGCCTCTGCCACATGGCTGCGGATACATCCGGACACAACCCTGTCAAATCCTCTCAGGTTTCTGCTTTTAAACCCTTCCCTGCTTTCTCCTCCCGGAAAAGGCAGAGTACCGTTGCTG
>NZ_JBWJVP010000294.1:0-10676 GCF_056339915.1 Blautia sp. ZXY-1-B12
AAATATCCATAGATATTACACGATGTCCTTTCTTTGCATGGCGCATGCAATGTTTTATATTTTTTTCATAAAAATATAAGTAAAAACTTTACAAATTTATTATAGCATGTATAATGGAAAATATAAAGTAAAGTATATACTTAACAAAAAATCGAAAGAAAATCATAGTATATATTACATGATTTTCTTTTGAAAGCAAAGGAGGAAAAAGGCTATGAAGAAACTTTTTGAGAAACACTTCGAACGGACATGGTTGATTATTTTTCTGATTATGTTTGTATTAATTACGATCCCGATTCCCGTTTTTCTACAGCGAGACGTATACTCCCGCATTTGGTGGTGTTCCACTCTATATATTCGGATGGATTGTTCACACTGCCATTACATTTGTGCTGATCACCGTTTATTATCGCATGTGTATGAAGAGAAAAGAATATCACACTTATGATGAGGAGGACAAATAAATGAATGGAGCAGCAGTAATTCAGCCAGCACCGATTCCTTTCTATACAGTTCTGGTACTTTATCTTGGAATTATGGCATTTATTGGTTGGTACGCAGGACGTAAGACGAATAATATTGGCGATTTCTTTGTATTGAGTGGAAAGGCTGGCGTGGTAGTAAGTGGTATTGCATATTTCTCAACCCAGTTTTCCATGGGAACATTTCTTGATAGACAGGGAACCATTTACGGTGTAGGCTATGCAGGAATGGCTATTTCTGTACCTGGAGCTGTGTTCTGTATGATTCTTCCGGCTCTTCTGATTGGTCGCAAGCTGATTACCCTTGGTCATAAATATGGTTTTCTGACCATGGCTGATTACTTGACAGATCGTTATCACTCCAAGAATATGAGCGGTGTTTTGGGCGTGATGATGCTCTTCTTCCTGGTTCCGATGATGGGTGCACAGATTATCGGAGCAGGCGTTATTGTACATGTATTTACCGGACTGCCTGAATGGGTAGGCGTTGTGGGAATGGGTATCATTGTCATTCTCTACTGTATGACTGGTGGTATGAAAGGTGCCATGATGACAGACGTTATCCAGGGGTCTCTGATGATTGCTACTGGCAGTGGTTACTTTTATTGTATCCATAGTAATGGGTGGAGGTTTCTCCAATATTAACCATACACTTCAGAGCATGAATGAGGCTTATTTGACTTTCCCGGGTGCCAATGGTTATATGCCTTGGACTTATTATATATCCAACATTGTACTGTGGTCCTTCTTTACCATGGGACAGCCACATCTGTTTACCAAATTCTTTGCCATGAAGGATCATAAGACTATGTTTAAAGCAATTCTTCTTGGTACTGCAGGTATGTTTTTCTCTGCGACTCTGATTGAGTGGGCCGGTGTAAATGGTATCGCTTCTATTCAGAATATCGAGAAGGCAGATCAGATTATTCCAATGATTCTGGCAGAGGGGAATGAATCCATTCCTGGCTTCTATTTTCATCGCAGGTATCGTGGCAGCAGGTATGTCCACTATCGATGGTATTCTGGTCACCACCACCGGTGCTGTTACCCGTGATATTTATCAGAAGATTATCAATAAGAATGCTACAGATGAGGCTGTTATGAGCCTGTCTAAGGTAGTGACTGTAATTATCGGTATCGTTGTAATTTGCTTTGGTGTATTCCAGCCAGGCAGTATTTTTGAGATTAACCTGTTTGCATTCTCAGGAATGGCAATTTTTGTAGTGCCGATTCTGTTTGGAATTTACTGGAAGAAAGCAACAGCGAAGGGAGCAATCGCATCGGTTATAGTAGGTATTATTTCACTGTTGCTCTTTACACTGAATCCGTCTGTCAAGGCGTTGGCTATGGGATTCCATGCACTGTTCCCAACTACGATCATTGCTTCTATTGTAATGATTGTAGTAAGTAAATTTACAGAAACTCCGCCGCAGGAGACTATTGATCGTCATTTTACAGTATAAAAGTTAGGAGGCGTATTTAAAATGTATCTTGCAAAAATGACTACAGCACAAGCAAAAGAGGCTTTTGAGAAGGATCCGATTATTGTGATTCCGGTGGGAAGCACCGAGCAGCACGGAACACAGGGTGCGTTGGGAACGGACTTTATGGTACCGTCCTATCTGGCGGATCATGTGGAGGATGTAGATAACGTAATCGTAGCACCTACTGTTCCATACGGTGTATGTCCTTATCACTTAAGCTTTGAGGGAAGTATTAATATTGGTTATGAGGGACTGTATATGGTTCTGCATGGCATTATGGACTCTTTGATGCAGCATGGCGCAAAACGTTTTGTAGTTCTGAATGGCCATGGCGGCAATACTCCATCCATTGATCGGGCGGCTCTGGAGGTATATCACAAAGGGGGCGTATGTGCAAGTGTAGACTGGTGGAGTCTGGTGGCTCAACTTGACAAGAAATTTGATGGCGGCCATGGTGATGTTCTGGAGACCTCAGCTATGATGGCAATTGCTCCGGAATCAGTACATCTGGAGCTCAGCAAGCCTATCAATGCGCAGGATCCTTCTGAGAATATGAAAGCGGCTTATATCCAGGCAGTTAATTTCAAGGGTGGTATCGTACGTCTTGTGAGAGATACCAAAGAAATTGCTCCAAGCGGCTGGTTTGGACCTTTTGATCCGAAAGATTCTTCCGCAGAACTTGGACAGGAGGCCCTTGATTTGGCAGTATCCTATATCCGTGATTTTCTGGAAGAAATGAAGCAGATAGAACTGTCTTCCTGATATATATCTGAAGGGATGGGGGTGTCGTAAAATCATCAAATTAGATGATTGAGCGATGCCCTCGCTTTATATGTGTAAAAAACCGGAAAGAATCTTTTGAACTGTTAGATCTTTCTGGTTTTTTACGTACTTTAAGCAGTTAGTCTATGAAAAATAGGTTAGCTGCTTTTTTTTCGCCTCAAAAACAGTTATTTTTGAATCAGTTATAATTATTTTATAAAATTCATCATATTACCGCTGGATAGTTCTATGCCAAATTGCACATTATAACATACAGAACAGGAGGAATGCTTATGACATTGGAACAGGTTGTACTGACAATGATTAATGACAAAATGCTTGATAATGGACAGATTTCCGAAAAACTGCACAGCAGTATCCAGAAAGACATTATAACCTTGAGTACATTCAATACAGCAGTCGCGAAGAATGGAGAACAGATGGACAGTTCAGATGAATATTGCCAGCGAATCAGTTGATTGGAAAGGAATAAGATGGATATTTATGCAACACGTGAGGAACTGAAATCCCGGCAGAAAAATATATTTGATCTGAAACTGAATGTGGCGTATTATGCCCGAGTCAGTACGGATAAGGAGGAACAGAAAACCTCTATTGAGCATCAGTGGACTTTTTTTGAACAACTGATTTCAGACGTAAAGAATTGGACGCTTGTGGATGGTTATATAGACGAAGGAATCTCCGGTATTACCGTAACCCACAGAGAGGAATTCCAGAGAATGCTCCAGGATGCAAAAGCCGGGAAAATTGATCTTATCATAACTAAAGAGATTACCCGTTTTGCCCGAAACGTATTAGACAGTATACGATATACAAGAGAGCTTCTGGACTGTGGAACTGCTGTCTGGTTTAGGAATGACAATATCAATACATTAGATGAGGATTCGGAACTCAGGCTGTCAATTATGTCCGGTATTGCACAGGAAGAAAGCAGAAAACTTTCAAGTCGTGTGCGTTTCGGTCATGCAAGATCCATACAGAACGGTGTGGTTCTTGGTAATTCACATATATATGGATGGGACAAGCGAAACGGAAAATTGTTTTTGAATCCCGAAGAGGCAAAAATGGTACAGCTTATTTTTGAAAAATATGCTCTGGGAAACTGGTCTACCCATTCACTGGAACAATTTTTATGGGAATGTGGATACAGAAATTATAAAGGGGGAAAGATTGACAGCCATGTGATTGCCAATATTATCCGAAATCCTAAATATAAGGGTTACTATGTTGGTGGAAAAGTAAAAATAGTTGATCTCTTTACTAAGAAACAGAAATTCCTGCCTGAAGATGAATGGGTGATGTATAAAGACGATGGTACCCATGTCCCTGCAATTGTGGATGAAAAACTGTGGGAAGATGCAAACAGGATTATGGAAGAAAGAAGTAAAAATATCAAGTTGAAAAAAACTTCCTATAAGCAGGACAACCTTTTTACCGGACTTATACATTGTGCGGAAGATAAAGCTGCATACTGGCTGAAAGTCAGAACTGTCCGCGGAAAAGCTGCAAAGACCTGGGTATGCAGTCATCGCATAAAACAGGGCGCAGTTTCGCTGCAGATCAAAACCGGTAAAAGAAGAAATCCTGCTGGAGATGATATCGGATGTTTATAACAATCTGGCTCAAAGCAATAAAAGTATATTGCATAAGTATCTGGAACTTTATGAGAAAGAGATTAACAAAACAGAAGGAACTGAAGAAAAAATTGACAACATACAGCATGAAATAACAGTACTGGAACAGAAGAGAGATAAGCTGCTGGATTACAATATGGGCGGCTACATTTCTGATGCGGAATTTTTAAGCAGAAACAAGGTTTTTACACAGCAGATAGCAGAGAAAAAAGCGAATCTGGAACAATTGAAAAGCATGAAACCTCTTTCAAAAACAGAATTGACAGATCAGATGGACAGGATATTAGACTATGCAAAGGAATATTCCTGCGTAAAACCCAAAGATATCACCAGGGCCATGATTGAAAACACAATCAATAATATAGAAATAACTCCGGTTAATGAAAAGAAAGCAGAAGTGATGATCGTATTTAAAAGTGGAAGTCTGCACAGCCCTGAATCTGTTATTCCGGCACTGGGACAGGAAAAAACTTATACTACGGAGACAGGGTATGAATATGTTGTACATTCAGGAATTTCTATGTAGATATTGCATTCACATATGGAATTCTTTTGCGAAGGTTACGAAAAGTAAGAAGTAGTGAATATTTCAGTTTGAAATAATATATAAAACAGGTGTAAGACATGGCAAATACGAAAAAAAGATGGACAGCCGATGAAATCGAAATATTAAGAAAGTACTATCCCGCAGAAGGAGATCAGGTCTGTGAAAGATTATCCGGAAGAACTGCAAAAAGCTGCAGGATCCAGGCATCAAAAATGGAAATATCCAAAAACATTTCCTCTTCAGCAACTGTACAGAATGATGTTAAATATGTCAGATTATGGACAGAGGCAGAGGATAAAATACTCAGAGAGTATTATGCTGCGGAGGGCAGTAAGGTACGTTATCGCTTAAATCAGAGATCAGCAGAATCCTGCAGAGGAAGAGCTGCTGCATTAGGACTTACTTATTCCGGGGCAAACAGAAAATGGAGCAGCAGCGAAGATGAAATTCTGAGAAATTATTATCCGACAGAAGGTGCTGAAGTTCAGAAAAGACTGGAGGGAAGATCCAAAGAGGCATGTAATAAAAGAGCTGCCAAATTAGGTCTTTGCATACAGGGAAGAAAAGAATGGACTGCAGAAGAAGATGAAATTATAAGAACATATTACAAAGCGGAAGGCAGGAAGGCAGCAGAACGATTGGAAGGGAGAACTCTGACTGCCTGTCAGTCCAGAGCTAAGTACTTAAATGTCAGATCAGACAATAACAGACTTCCATGGACACAGGAAGAGGATGCGATCATTTCCCGATATTATGAAGAAAAAGGTGCCGGATATGTGCATACTCTTATTCCTGAAAGATCTCTTCAGGCATGCAAATACAGAGCGATGATTCTGGGATTAAGCAGGAAAACCAATGATCCATGGACAAAAGCCGAAGAGAAGATACTGAAGAAATACTACCCGGTTGAGGGCAGCAATGTTTATAAACGTCTGAATAACCGTACCAGAAATGCTTGCATCAGCAAGGCGGCCCAATTACATCTGCAATATGGACTTCCTATGTATAAAGGACCTGTATTGGATGAATGGATCATACTGGCAGTGAAACAGGGAATCACAAAAGTAAGACAATCTATGACATACAGTGAGATAACCTTTAAACCCGGAAAACTCCCTGAACTGCATCTGAGACTGGAATGTGATGAAACCGGAAAATTCAGGGTTTATGAGAAGTCTGTTCTTTTGGATGAAAAAGAATATGACAGGCAACGGGTTGAGAATCTCGCGGATACAATGGGGCTTCAGATAGAAGGAAACAAAATTACTTTAAACAGCAGCGAAAAAGAGATAGAAGATGATATTTTCAGACTGATAGCAGGATGTTACCTGATTTATTACCTGCATTATTTTATGGAATTGCCATAATTGCTCTATTCTGTCTTATCTTGCTGTGAAATGATAAAAATTTGTCAACAGGATACTGCTTGATTTATGAGATACTTTCTCAACAGATGCAGAATAATTCTCTTGCATTTTCACGCAGGTTAGAATATACTAACCAACAGAGTTAACCAAAGCAAACTATTGCGTGATTTGATCATTTAAACTTCCACTGAAGAACTGAGATGAATCGGAGGATTTTATCCGCTTCATCTGAAATGAGATGATACACAGATAGCTTCAAGTCAGGGACGAAATATCTTTTGCCCCTGATATCATATTACAGGAGGATAAAGAAACAGATGAAGAAAAGAATGGCAATTCTGATGTCTATGGCAATTGCGGCAAACATGATTGCTTCTGTACCGGTATGTGCAGCAGACATATTTACAGATTCAATGACTACGGATTCAGCGATCACACAGGAGGCAGATGATGATTCCTTTAGTGATGGATTGGGAACACCGGATTTTGCGGATGAGCAGGAGAATGTACAGGCGGCTCAGGATGAGGGTACACAAAGTGCGAAAGAACCGCCGGAGGTGATAGCAGAATATGAAAGTGGTTCTTTTGCGAATGTTTGTAAACTAAAAACTTCTCTTAACTCAAGGTATGTTGAGCAAATTACAGGAATATCTATTAATGGAACAGAGTGGAATGAAGTAACTTATTCGTGGGATCTTACAGGAACAACATATATTAAAAAAGACTCAGACGGTTATGTTGGACTATCTCCAGATAGACTTGAAGTGGGTAATGAGATTGTAATCACCAGTACCGGATACAAGGATCTTACTTTAAAGGTAACAGGAACCGGAAAACACTGGAACGTTGAAAAAGTAACTTCACAGTCTGAACCTGAACAGACCAAAGATGCGCCAACATTTGCGGGAGATCAAGTGGAAATTTCAGGTACAGACTACAAGATCATTAAACCAGCTGATGAAAATAATGTTTCTGATTATATCAGTAAAATCAAAGAAATATCTGTAGATGGGACAGTATGGGATAAAACAGATTATGCAATAGCATTATATGGCAGAAAAGCATATTGTCCAGACAGCAGTAATAATCGTGTTGTATTTGATTCAACTGTACTTCATACTGGAAATGTCATTACAATAAAAAGTGATGGATATAAAGAACTTTATCTTAAGGTAACTGCAGAAGGAAATGACTTCAAAGTTGTTACAGCTGATTCTGGTGAAACTAATATTAACGGTGCATCTAACGGAGTGAACACTCTTCATGTCAGATTAAAAGGATACTTCGAAAGCGCTGTTACAGGGCAGCAGAAATACGATGCAGTTTCAGGGGCATCCACTTCTGTTTCATCCAACAAAAACAGTAATGTAGTTGTGGAAGCAGCTGACTTCCGGATGGGCAGGAACCTGTTGAAGCTGACTGGAAGGAGTTAAAAGAAACAGGTGTAAAAATTGACACAAAGAATACAAAGGTAAACATTGACAGTGAAAGTGGGATGGCAGGGATGTATTCCACATATGACAGTTCTCTGTCTCTCAGCGGAACTCCTGCTAAAATCGGTACATATCCTGTCAATGTTACAGTAACTGATGAATCAGGGCGTACAGTAACAAGTAATGAGCTTACTTTCAAGGTTTACAGTACTAAGGAAAAACTGGCAGATCATCTGAAGCTTG
This sequence comes from Blautia sp. ZXY-1-B12, assembly GCF_056339915.1. Taxonomy (NCBI): domain Bacteria; kingdom Bacillati; phylum Bacillota; class Clostridia; order Lachnospirales; family Lachnospiraceae; genus Blautia; species Blautia sp. ZXY-1-B12. The sequence continues at coordinate 7,974 of NZ_JBWJVP010000294.1, forward strand.
AAAATGCAACCAAGACTGCAGATGGAAAATACATGTATGATATGGATCCATGGGTAATTCCTGATTTTAATGATACAGATGATATTGTAACAGTCCCGGCAGAGATTAAAGCCTGGTATGGCTCTCACACCAGCGGTACATATGGAGAACTGGGATATGCTGTTTCAGAGGGAGAAGCTACAACCCAGACATTGATCATACCGGCTGGATGTGATCTTACAATGGTCAATATGAAGGTTCTCAGCAGTGTGAAGATAAAAGTAGAAAATGGCGGAACATTGAATCTGAGAGATTCTTCCATATATGGACAGATTGAAGTAGAAAATGGTGGAACAATATCTGTCAATCACGATGATTATAGCGGAAAATTCCTGACAGGTACTTCCATTAATGGACAGCCTGATTCTGAATGATGGAGCGACCATAAGGAATTCCATGATCTACTCTCAACACTAATTTCCTTCCCAATGGAACACAGGCACGTCACAATACATCACCTGTTGTTGTGATAAGCGGAAATGTAAAGGTAGAAGGAAAAGTATATATCAAAGGTGATGAAGCTGCCACAGGAACAGATCCTGCCACAGGAAAAAGCTACAGCGGACAGCCAGCCTTGAAAGTCAGCAGCGGAACACTTACTATTGGCGAGGGCAGCCAGCTTGCAGCATACGGCGGAGGAAACATAGCAACTACTTCAGTTGGCGGTGCAGCGGTGATTCTTGACAACGGAACGATTTCCGGAGCAGGAACGTTGATTGCTGTTGCAGGACGAGGAGATGGTGATAACGGTGGCAATGCAGTTGAGGGCACCGGAAATGTAGAAATAGCAAAAGCATATCTGGAGGGAGGTTCTACTTCCGTTATGAACAAAAATGCGGAACCAGGTAAAGCATATACTGAATCTGTCACTATATCTCATTCTACAAAAGGAACAGCGGTAAATGGTAAAAAAATAACTTCCAACAGTGAATCTGCTCCGGATACATATTGGAGTGACATTACAGAAACACCGGATAATAAAATTCAGAACTGTACTATATCAGATACCACAATCATACAGACAGTAAATCCAACACCATCAGTAAATCCAACACCGTCAGTAAATCCAACACCGTCGGTAAACCCGTCACCGTCGGTAAATCCGTCACCGTCGGTAAATCCATCACCATCGGTGAATCCAACAGTAACGCCGGTACCAACTGTCGCTCCGATACCGGATACTTACCCGGAGGGAACTGAGAAAGATAAAAATGGAAATCTTGTTACACCGGAAGGAATCGTGATCAGCTCAGACGGAACTGTAACACTTCCGGATGGCACGGAGCTGACACCTGATGCAGATGGTAAAAAGCCAACTGTAAATAAGGATGAAACTGTAACCGATACCAAAGGAAATACCTACAGTACAGACGGAAGTATCACAGATTCAGACGGAAATTATACCAGACCTGCAAAAGCAGTTATAAAGAATGTATCTGTTTCCAAAAACTCCGTAAAAATGGTGCTGAATGAAGAGTGTAAGGGTGCTCTGAAATATGATTATGTGATCGGTACCTCTGAGGATATGCTCAAAACAGGACAGTATACAAAGGTCCTGAAAAATCAGGAAGAACTGAAGTCTGCGTTTGCATATATGGATAAGGGAACCTGGTATGTGGCGTGCCACGCATGGTTTAAAGGTGAAGATGGCAAAAAAGTATTTGGACAGTGGTCTGAAATCCATCAAGTAGATGTAAGTACCATTACGCCACAGACACCTGTGATCAGTAAAGTAACTGTGAAAGGTTCCACAGTGACAGTAAAATATACGAAGAGCAAAAACTCTCAGGGATATGATGTGGTTCTCAGTGACACCCTTACCAGAACTAACGGACAGAAACGCCCTGCTGTTTCAGGAGAGAATTATTACGTAAAGAAGATAAAAGGAAATACAGTAACTGTTACATTTAAGAATGTTAAATCAGGCACTTATTATATTGGTTTACATGCATGGAACCGTACTTCTGAGGATAATTCAAAAACATTCAGCGAATGGTCAAATGTCAGAAAAGTTAAAATGAAATAAAAAATTGTGAATAATGGTTGAGTAAATCAGAGGGGATACCGGCAATGCATATTATACATTGCAGTATCCCCTCTGATTTGTCAGGAATGTTGCAGAGATTTCGCTTTTAAGAAAAAAGATACCAGTTTTACTAACAGTTTATGTGGAAAACTGGAAAGAACCATACGGAATAAAAAGTGTGTATTGGAACCGTTACTGTTCAGGGGTTCACTGGACAGTAACTTTCCATGTTTATAGATTCGATTTTATTATAGGCGGTATGAAAGAGGGTATGTTGGAAATGGCGAATGGGCATTTTTTCCGCGGGATTAGAAAAATAAACAGCAGGTCCTCACCCACTGCTTATTGCTTTTCGCAATCTCCACAGGGGAGTTACTTGATTCGGTTAAAATATATGTAAATTTTCCACCAAAATATTATTGACGTAAGAAAAACCACATGGTATTTTATTTTTGGAAAAAATGAACATTATTTTAAAGGCAAACCTGTTGAAAGGCAGGGACGCAAAGCCAGAAGGGACTAAAGTCAGAAAGTTTGACCATGTCAGCCGGTTGCCACTGTTTCCATATCATCATAATATATGGAAAAGATATTTGAACAGAAGAGATTCCGATACCTTTTATACTATATAGATGTGT
>NZ_JBWJVP010000295.1:0-10255 GCF_056339915.1 Blautia sp. ZXY-1-B12
CATAATATTCATTTAATATAGCGAGAGGACCATTTACAGATTGCGCTTCACGTACTTCCACCGGTGACTGATCTCCTAAGTCCATATGCTTTAACATTTTTTCGCCATCTTTGTTTACAGACAGCTCAAAAATATTAAAGGAATCCTTCTCTCCATAGGTTCCCCAGTTATTTTGCGGAGACTGAAGGGGTGCATACATCTGATCGATCCATGCGGCAGCAAGTGCCGTGTTACGGCAGCTGGTAGTAAGCACACATCTTCCTCTGTCAAAACCGCTGGTCTCACTGTTGTTCTGTCTGGTGATATTTCTCATTCCATCCGGTCCGGTCAGTGCCGGAAGCATCACATAATCCGTATTGTTGTCTATATTAGCAATATCCCATGTGAAGCAAAGTCCATAACGGTGATTCTTTCCTTTTGCAACATAAGTAGACCATTCCTGTGTAAATGCTTCCGGATCGATCAGATTCTCTGTCACAAGTTTATGCAGCCATTTGATACCTTCTTTGTATCCTTCCTGAACCGTTGTATAAATCACCTTACCTTCATCTGTTACAGCAAAATGATCTCCTGTGTCCCCATAACCATCTCCGAATCCATTTATTAAGATTGAAGGATCCTGATCTCCGTTATTGATAATAAATGACATCGGTATTACATCACCTTCAATGGAAAACTCTTGTTTCAGATCATCTGCATGATCTCGAAATTGAATCAGTACCTGCTCCAGTTCATCTGTTGTGGTTGGAATCTCAAGACCAAGATAATCAAGCCATTTCTTATTAATATAAGGAATATCTCCAATGGCCTGAATTGCTTCTTTTCCGGAACCAAGCTGTTCAATCCACGGAAAAGAGTAAATATGTCCATCCGGTGCTGTACACATGGTTCTGTATTCCGGGTATTTTTCAAACACAGCCTGAAGGTTTGGCATATATTTGTCAATCAGATTTTCCAGCGGAATAATTATTCCCTGCTTTGCATAACGCAACAGATCATAATCACTCATGCCTGCATTAAACAGTCCATCCGGCAGATTTCCAAACTGAGCCAACGCCAGATTCTTTTTATCTGAAAACTGATCTGATACAAAGCAGGTCCAGTCGATATGAACATTTGTCTGTTCTTCCATTCTCTGGAAAATCACTCTTTTATTTGGATCCTGTGTTGAAGTGGCCGGTGCACTGGTAATAAAAGAAAGCTCCTCTGTTTCTTTCAATGGAAACTGTACATCCGATACCGGTGTATCCGGATTAATCTCAGCATCAAGCCTCTGCTGTTTTCCACACCCCATTATACTTACCATCATTGTTAAAGAAAGTCCAAGTGCAAGCAAACTTCTTACTCTGTTTTTCTTCATATCTGTATCATTCCTTTCTTTAGCCTTTTACCGAGCCAACCATAATTCCTTTATCAAAATATTTCTGGAAAAATGGATACATCACTAAAAGTGGTAAACTTGATACTACAATTGTTGCATATTTCAACTGTTCTGCTACCTTTGCCATCTCTGCTGTGCTTTGGATATCTGCAATCATTCCCGGCTGTGGAGTATTCTGCACCAGGATTGAACGCAGTACCAGCTGCAGTGGCTGAAGATTTGCATCGTTCAGATAAATCATCGCATCAAAGTAGCTATTCCACATTCCGACAAATGACCACAGTGCCAGTACTGCAATGATCGGTTTACATACCGGCATCATAATTTTGAAAAAATGCTGAATTTCATTAGCACCGTCAATTGCAGATGCTTCTCTTAATTCTGCCGGAATTGACTGATAATAAGTTCTTGCAAGAATCATATTCCAAACGTTAAATGCTCCCGGAATCAAAACCGCCCATACTGTATTTACCATATGCAGCTGATTGATCAAAATAAATGTTGGAATCATTCCTCCCCCAAAAAACATTGTGATCAGAAAAATCAGATTAAAAAATTTTCTTCCCACAAATTCTTTTTTAGACAGAGGAAAGGCTGCCAGTAATGTTACAAAAACTGAGATCACTGTAAATACAAATGAATACAGAAAAGAATTCAAAAATCCGCGCCAGATCATCTCATTCTCCAGTACTCTTCTATAAGCATCCAAAGTCCAGTCCTTAATATCAGAGCTCAGTCCCTGATTATTCAAAACAGTAGGATCCATAAAAGATGCAAGCACTACATATATAATTGGAATCGCAATAGAAAGTACAAACAGTCCAAGAATCGTGAATCCAATTCCAAGGATCAGACGATCTGTCCTTGAATATTTTCTCTTCTTTTTCTCCATCTTCTCTTCCTCCTATAATCCCTCTCCATCATTCAGCTTCTTTACAACCCAGTTTACAAAAATCAACAGAATTACATTTACAACTGAATTAAACAGACCTACTGCCGTAGAATAACCATAATCACCGTTCAAAAGACCGATGCGATATACATATGTAGATAAAATTTCTGATGCCGGCAGGTTCATATCTGTCTGCAATGCATATGCCTTCTCAAATCCAATGCTCATAATATTTCCTGCCTGCAGGATAAACTGAATTACAATAATGTTCTTAATCGCCGGAAGCTCCACGTACCAGATCTGCTGCAAAAGGTTTGCACCATCCATAACTGCCGCTTCTTCCAACTCTTTGCTCGCATTAGATAATGCTGCAGTATACATAATAGATGCCCAGCCTGCAGTCTGCCAGATTCCACTTGCTATATAAATAGTACGGAAAGCAGATGGCATTGTCATCCAGTTTGTGCTAATCCCAAGCAGCCTGTTCAAAGGTCCTACCGGTGATAACAGCATACGAACCATACCACAAAGTACTATTACAGATATAAAATTCGGCATATAGATCAGAAGCTGTACTTTTTTCTTGATCCCTGTTTTTTGAATACGATTCATAAGTAATGCCAGAATAATCGGAACCGGAAATCCCCATAATAATCCATAGATACTCAGCTTTAATGTATTCATCAGATAGTTCATAAAATCCGGTGATGATAAAAAACGTCTGAAATATTCAAGTCCAACCCATGGACTTCCAAGTACTCCCTTGATTACATTATAATCTTCAAACGCAATCAAAAGCCCTCCCATCGGGAGATACTTAAAAATGATTGTCAGTAAAAGTCCCGGCATTAAGAAAAAAAGATATAACTGCCAGTTTTTCTTCACATACGTAACCTTATTTCTCCACGTCTGCTTGCTTACGGGCTTTGCTTGGTTCTGCACTGTTTTCATGCACTTTTTCCTCCATTCCTTTCATACATTGTTCACGAAACCGGTTAAGTAACCGGTTACTTTATAATCTGATGTTACTACATCACACACTCTCTGTCAACACTTTTCTTCATTAAAATAACCGGTTACGTAATCGGTTATTTTAATATTGCCTTTTTGTATAATAATTGCTATACTTAAAAAAATATTTGCATTTATTTATAAGGAGAATAAGTTTCATGTCAAAAAAACAGGTGACATTTGCAGATATTGCAGCATATACCCATTTTTCAAAAACTACAATATCAAGATATTTCAATCATCCTGATTCCCTTACACTTGAAAATCAGGAAAAAATTTCTCAGGCCCTTGATACCCTTGGATATAAAAAAAATAAACTTGCAAAAGTTCTGGCGAATGGAAAAAGTGAATTTATCGGAATCATTATTCCGAATCTTTATCTGCATTATTATTCTGAAATGCTGACACAACTGCTGTCCAGCTACAGTGATTATCACTACAAATTTCTCGTCTTTAGCAGTGAACATGGGGCTGAAGAAGAACAGCAATATATTGAAGAGCTCCTATCCTATCAGATTGAAGGTCTCATTGTTTTAAGTCATACGCTGTCATCAAAACAATTATCCTCCTATCAGATTCCCATCGTTGCCATTGAACGTGAAGCGGAATATATCAGCAGTGTTACCACTGACAACTATATGGGTGCGCTTCAGGCTACCACTCTGCTGATCCGTGATAAATGTGATATACTGATCCACATCAATGTCAATGTTGAGAAAACAGTTCCTGCTTACGACCGTATTCGCGCATTTAAGGAAACCTGTGAAGAATATCAGGTTCCTTATGATATTGATCTAAGTGTAAGCGGTAATTCTTATCAGGAAATTTTAAATGAAATAAGACGCATTTTTACAAGAATAGAAGAGAAATATCCCAATCAAAAAAAAGGTATTTTCCTTTCCAACGATACTTATGCAAACATGTTTCTTAACCTGATTTTCCAGAAATACCGAGAATTACCCTCTTTCTATGAAATCATAGGATTTGATAATTCTCCCATTGCCAGTGAGGCAATTCTCTCAATCACAACCGTTGGTCAGCAGATTGATATTATTGCACAAACTGCCATGGAGCTTCTGGTTCAACAGATGGAAGAACAAAAAAAACGTTCCCCTAAACCACTGGAAAAGCCTGTCCATAAACAGATTACTCCAATATTGATTCGCCGTAATACAACCAGTTAAAACTAACCTTTCATTTTTCTCCGGAATACAATCTGTCCCAGAAATATTTCTGCCATATCGGATATTGGAATACTTAATTATTTGGGCAAAAAGGGGATGCCGAAAAGTGGTATTAACCGGCATCCCCTTTATTGATTGTATTATCTTATTTCATATGATCTTTTTCAGTTATTTTGCGAATAACCCGGCATGGATTTCCAGCAGCCAGACTATATGGAGGAATATCCCTTGTCACAACACTTCCTGCTCCTATTACACATCCCTCTCCTATGGTAACACCACCACAAACAACCACATTGGATGCCAGCCAGCAATTATCTTTTATAGTAATTGGTTTCGCCTATTCAAGATTATAAAAGCTTCCATCTTCTCTTTTTCTGCTATTACGTTCTTCAGGTAAAAATGGGTGCATGGGAGTTGCCAATGTGACATTTGGACCAATCATCACATTATCTCCTATATGTACTTCACATACATCCAAGCAGGTGAAATTAAAAATTGTTCCAATTCTTTATCCGTTGGATCATATAACTCTCCACTTATCATTTTTTCTCTTTCTGTCATTTCTGATAACCTCCAGTAAAAATTTTATTACCAAGTTAGTTATTTCCGAGTACTTAATAAGTTGTTCCTACTGCAATAATATATAGATAAGGAGAATCACTGTCAATGCAATCGTAAAAATTTGCGATTGATTTTTTGATTAATTTTAACTGTGTTATGGTCAAAAATCGTTTCTAACTCATGGGATTGTAAAACAGATTTTTGTACCCATCTATCAGGGCAAAATAACTGATATCTTTTAATTTAGACGCAGTGAACTCACGGTCAACAATAATCATCCCTTTTCGCGCAATGAGATTTCTAATCTATTCTTCATAGTTCAAAAATAGTTTTATCGGTTTTAATGCTTTTTCTATCGCTATAAAAATCTGCGTATATAGAAAAACGGAGGACCCTTAGGTCCTCCGTCCGGTCGCAGGCATCGCAAGTTTCTGCAACCTGATCACTGACAAGCATTTTAATACGAGCCTTTCTAAAAGACAAGTGCTTTCTGCGAACATTGTCCATTTGCACCATGACTCCTGCATTAGTTCCAAGATTACTTATAAAAATAATCTACAGTTTGGAAAAATCTATTCCAAACCAATTGGCAATTTTGCTTTGAATGTTCTCTCTTTCAAGCAGGTTCAATGGTTTTCTAATAATATCTTCTTGTTTCTACCTTAAGATATTATGAGAAAGAATGCTTTCCCTATTAAAGACTTTCAGGATAAATTCCAACAAATGAGAGCAGCGGAAGTACACGGAAATCATGTAAAACAATTTTCACTTTCTGGGCTTTTTGCCCCTTAACAGAAATGATCTTCTTATAACCAATTACTGTTCCTGTGTAAATACTGTTCCATATTTCCCCCTCTTTAACAAATATCTCAAATTTTTCCACTCTCTGACTATAGCAGACAGCCTCTTTTAATACCAGATACCCTAAGTTGTATGAACCGTCCAGACAAATGGTTATTTCTACTGGCAGTTCGCTGCTTTCAGGCTGAAACCAGGTTTCTGAAGTATCATCTGTCAAATCAGAAACCGGATGCGTCGGATCTTCATTTTCTGAAAAAATATGTGCTGTACTCATTAAATTATGAGTAAAAGATTTCTTTTTCCAACTTCCAAATTCTTCCAGACGTTTAACATCATTTTCATGAAGAAGCCCGTTTGGCATAGGTGGAATATTTAACAAAAAGGTTGCATTTCCTCCAACAGCCCCAATATAGATATAGATCAGCTCCTCCAGACTTTTCACCTGATCATCTTCTTCTGGATGATAAAACCATCCAGGTCTTATAGAAGTATTTACTTCTGCCGGATACCAGATCAGATTCGTTTCACCTTCAAGCGCTCTTCTGCTTCCAAGATCTTCCATGTCGCTGGTGATCCGGCGCATTCTAAATTCCTTATCATCGGTCTGCTGGCTTCTTTCCTGTACACTCTCTGCAAGTGCTGTACGTGCAGGAACAACACTCCACTCAGATTTTCTTACATCGCCAGCTTCATTTCCGCACCACCTGATATCCGGCCCACACACACAGATACATGCGTCTGGCTGATATTTTCTGACACATTCATAATAGCGTTTCCAGTCATATAGCTGTTTTTTTCCATTTGGTCCTTCTCCGCAGGCACCATCTAGCCAGACACTAAAAATATCTCCATAACCGGTGAGAAGCTCAGTCAGCTGTGCCAGATAGTAATCATCATATTCTTTTCCGCTTCCGTAACAAGGCTTGTTGCGATCCCATGGTGAAAGATAAATTCCAAATTTCATCCCATAACGACGGCATGCTTCAGACACTTCCCAGACCACATCTCCCCTTCCATTTTTCCATGGACTGGAGACAACGCTATGGCTGGTATATCTGGTCGGCCACAGGCAGAAACCATCATGATGTTTACAGGTAAGAATTACCCCTTTCATACCTGCATTTTGTGCTGCAGACACCCACTGGTCTGCAACAAACTCTGTAGGATTAAAAATTTGTGGTGTTTCTGTTCCATCTCCCCACTCACGATTGGTATATGTATTCATTCCAAAATGAAAGAACGCATAAAACTCTGTTGCCTGATAGGCAAGCTGGCGGCTGGAGGGAACTATTTTGATTAATTCCTGATCAGTTGGCATTTTATTTCCCCTTTCATTTTACCCTTTTAACCCGCCTGCACCAATTCCCTGAAGCAGATATCTTTGTCCAATCAGATAAATAATGATTGTTGGAATCATAATAATTACAAGTCCTGCAAACAGTGCACCCCAGTCCGTGGCATATTTCTGCACTTCAAACAAGTTTGCCATTCCGATGGGAAGAGTTTTCTTTGCATCTTCCGTGAGAAGAACAAGTGCCAATGGATATTCATTCCAGAAGCCCATGGCACTTAACATCGTAATGGTCGCAATTCCGGGTTTTGCAAGAGGCACCATAACTCTTGATAGCAGTTGGATATTAGTAGCACCGTCAATTCTTGCAGATTCCTCGTAATCTCTGGGTACTGCAGACATAAAGCCCTGTAAAGTAAAGATACAAAAAGGAAACTGCATAACTGCATAAACAAGGCATAGTACCGGCAGGTTATTTAATCCATTCACAGCCTGTAATTCCAGAAACAAAGGAATCATAATGTAGGTAGCCTGCAGAAAAATACATGCCATATAAATGGCAGAGATCAGTTTGCTGCCCGCAAAACGGTATCTTGCCAGTACATAAGAAATGGGAATAACCAGAAGCAATAGCAATACAGTGGAAAACACAGTCACAAATATGGAATTTCCAAAATAAGCGGCGATATTTGCTTTCTGCCATGCTGCCACAAAATTATCCAAATTCAAAGCTGTGGGCAATGCATAGGGATCTGTCAAATATTCTGCATTTGTCTTAAACGCAGACATCAGGTTCCAGAAAAGCGGGTACAAAAAGATAACGGTAAACAGAATCATCAGGATTCTGATACACCAGGTTCTTACAGTTTTCATCAGTCTCCCTCCTATTCTTTTTCAGATGATACTTTTTTAGAAATCATTGCAAGCACAATTGCAAGAATCAGGGTAAACATGGCGATTGCCATGGCATATCCAAAATTAGCGTTTCGCATACCCTGCGTATACATATACTGTAAAAGCACACTGGAAGCACCGTTTGGTCCACCGCCTGTCATAACGTTGGACAGAGTAAAACTTAAATTGATAGTACCAGACAGGGAAAGTATATAGGTCGTTCCAATGGATCTGCGAAGCAGAGGAATGGTAATCCTAAAGAACTTCTGCACTCCTGTTGCACCGTCAATGGAAGCAGCTTCATAAACCTCCTGGGAAATCCCGTCAATGGAAGCCACATGCATAACCATATAATAACCAATAGCCTGCCACACCAGGGCTGCACCGATACACCAGAGAGCCGTTTTTCCCTCTCCAAGCCATGCGTGTTTCCAAGTGGAGAGATGGAACAGATCCAGCATATGATTCAGAATTCCTCTTGTGGGATTAAACACAAAAGACCACACAATACCAACTACAGTCATGGAAACAATACTTGGGAAAAAGAATACGGTCCGGTAAAATGACTTTTCCTTGAGCTGTCCCTGAGTAAGGATAAATGCAAATACAAGACTTAGAAATATGGTCACAGCCGGGATTACCAGCATCAGCTTAAGAGTATTAAACAGTGCCTGAAGAAAATCCTTATCCTGGAACATATACTTGTAATTATCCAAAAATACAAATTTGCTGTTAAAGCCTACGCTAAGTGCAGTGGAACTGGTAAAAGACAGATAAATGGCATTTACCATAGGCACAATCATAAAAACAATGGTTAAAATCAATGCAGGAAGCGTACACAGGGCTATAAATAATCTGGGCTTCTTTACCACGCTTGTTCACCTCTTTAAATTTAAAGTATTTAATAAATGTGGATGACATCACCGATTGGCGATATATCTGTTCAGGGTTACAAAAGGCTGCTGCATAGCATACACTGTGTAGCAGCCTTTCCATGCTTTACCGTTTTTATCCGGCTGGTATATGAAGTTTAGTTGGCAGCTTCCATATCAGCACGAACCTGTGCAAAAGCATCTTCCACATTCTGTGCCCACTCTTCCACTGTCATTTCATCATTCATAACAGATGTAATCGGATTAAATATCTCATCTTTCGGGTTAACCTTGCAGTCAGCCGGAACTGCTGCGAAGCTCATAATCAGGGAGGAGGCAGTTGCCTCTTCGTAGATTCCGTACATGTTGTAGATTGCAGTAGACAGCTTATCTTTTGCTACTTCACGGGCACTCTTGGTAGCATAGAGGGCACCGGAAGCTTCTGCAAAAGCAGATACAGATTCATCACTATACAGGAAACGAAGAAATTCTTTTGCAAGTTCTGGATTCTTGGCAGCTGCCGGAATGGAAAACTGCTCGCAGCTGTCAAATACATAGTGCACATCGTCTGCGTTCTCGGTCGGGATCGTAGCCATTGCAAATTCAAATCCATCTTCTCTTGGCGCATCCTGCATCTCATTTTCCATCCAGGTTCCGTTTGTGATAAATGCAGCTTTTCCAAGCATCATCTCTGTCTGAGACTCTGTATGGTTCATACCAACAGTGCCCTCTAACAGATAGCCTTTATCTGCAATCTCTTTAATATGACTTAAAGCCTTTAACACACCCTCATTATTAAAGGAACCTTCTTCGTAATTGGCAATCTTAGTAAGTGCTTCTTCGCCGCACTCATTTGCAATTGCCGGCCAGAGCATTTCTTCCATGTATCCCGGATAAATTCCCTGATATGTGAAAAGTGCACGTCCGTCAATATCTTTTACCTTATCACCAAGTGCAAAGAACTCATCCCAGGTCTTCGGCACTTCCAGATTATTCTCATCAAAGAATGTTTTGTTGTAAATCAGACCCTGCGGACCACTGTTGAATGGTGCCAGATAGATCTCATCATCTCCGTATGGTGCACACTTTGTACTGGAAAGGATCCCATCTGTAATATCATCGCGAAGGGTACCGGTTCCAGCATAATTTTCTCCGTCAAAAACATCATCCAGGTTGAGAAGTGCATGATCTTTGATCAGGGAAAGGATTACACCATCCTCACCACCATCGTTAAGACAGATAAAATCAGGTGCATTTCCAGCTACAATCTGTGGACGGATGATATCTCCAATTGTAGGGCTGATAGTCATGTTTACTTTCACGCCCTCATGGCTTTCTTCAAAAAGCTCCACCATCTGATTCCAG
>NZ_JBWJVP010000296.1:0-3092 GCF_056339915.1 Blautia sp. ZXY-1-B12
AAGTTATAAGTGGATTTTTGCGAAGCTGTATGATACTATTATTTTATAACGCTTTGAAAATTCGTGGATTACTTAACAAATTAGAAGGAGGTATTTTATATGTTTAAAAAAGCTTTTTGGGTTCCTTATGAGGATAGTGCCAATTACCCAACTCTTGCAAAAACTATGGAAGCAATTTCAAAGTATTGTGAAGAAAATGGTAAGTCTTATACATTTATTAACGATGACGAAGTGGAGATAAATGGAAAAAGATATGAAATATATAGGGGCTACGAAAATGGTAGTAGGGGAAATTACGGCATAAAAAATGTAAAGAAAAATAAATCCAGTTTGTTATTCTACACACATCGGGTCAACTTGTCCCGAACTTTCACAACTAAATACCCGCCGTTTACACAGCGGCACACCGAGCAGGAAATCTGAAAAAGGTCTCCTGCTTTTTTTCTGCCCAAAATGAGGTGGTAAAACGCCCACCCATCCACCAATTACCGAAAGGAGGGACACGAAATGCCCTGTCCGCACAACGAAATCACGATTGTTCAGCGCAGCCAGCGGCAGTCTGCGGTTGCCGCCGCTGCTTACCAGAGTGGCGAAAAGCTGTTCTGTGAATACGACCAGCAAGTGAAGCACTACCCAGAAAAGCGTGGTATCGTCCACAATGAAATCCTGCTCCCGGCAAATGCCCCACAGGAATATGCAGACCGCAATACCTTATGGAACGCCGCCGAAGCGGTGGAGAAGCAATGGAACTCTCAGCTTGCAAGGCGGTGGGTGCTTACCATCCCCAGAGAAATACCGCCCGACCAGTACGCTGTCCTTGTCCGGGAGTTTTGCCAGAAGCAGTTTGTTTCCAAAGGCATGATTGCTGATTTTGCTATCCATGACCCCCATCCGCCGGGACATAATCCCCACGCCCATGTCCTGCTGACCATGCGGGCAATGGACGAACATGGGAAATGGCTTCCCAAAAGCCGCAAGGTTTATGACCTTGATGAGAACGGGGAACGGATAAAACTGCCATCCGGCAGGTTGAAAAGCCACAAGGAAGATACGGTGGACTGGAACAACCAGAAGTATTGTGAAATCTGGCGGCATGAATGGGAGGTCATCCAGAACCGCTATCTGGAAGCCAATGACCGCCCGGAGCGTGTGGACTTGCGTTCCTATGCCAGACAGGGGCTTGATATAGTCCCTACTGTCCATGAGGGAGCTGCTGTCCGGCAGATGGAAAAGCGAGGTATCCAGACGAATATCGGCAACCTGAACCGGGAAATCAGAGCTGCCAACAATCTGATGAAGTCCATCCGGCAGCTTATCCAAAACCTCAAAGGCTGGATTACCGAGCTGGGCGAAAAACGGAAAGAGCTGCTTGCACAAAAGGCGGCGGAGGAAGCAACACTTCTTCCCAATCTGCTGATGAAGTATATGGAAAGATACGAAAGGAAGAACGGAAGGACTGGACAAGGGCTGCGACGGAGCCGGGGGACTTCGCAGGAGCTTAAAGGCAGTGAGCGAAGCCCTATCCTATCTCCCGGCAAAAGGGGCTTTCCACTGTGGAGGACTTAGAAGCATCTGAATCTCCGGGAAATCAGCCGCAGATTACCGCAATCAGATGAAGCCAAAGGAAGCCCGCAGCAAAGTGATTGACGGGATTCTTGCCAGCCGGACAGACTGCAAGGAATGTAAGCCTGTCTATGAGAAGTACCAGAAGATATTTTTTAAGAAAACAAAGGAGAAATTCAAACAGGAACACCCAGAGGTTGCCCGGTATGCGAAAGCCGCCGCCTATCTTGCCAAGCACCCGGACGATAAGGACAGTACCCAAAAGGAGCTGCAAGAGGAGCAGGAAATGCTTCTTAGCGAAATCGCAGAGCTGAAAGTACCGCTGACCGAGGTACAGGAGGATTTGAAGAAGCTGCGGGACATCCGCTACTGGGTACGGAAAGCCACACCCGGCACAGAGGAAAGTAAAGAGCCGCCCAAGAAACAGCCTATCAAAGAAATCTTGCAGGATAAGACTGACGAGAAAAAAGCACAAAGAACCGCCCCGGCACAGGCGAAACACAGACAACAGGATATGGAACTTTAACAGGCACTTGCCATTTTCAATCAGAGAATGTCAGGTGTTTTTTTCTTTTTTCAAGGAGGGATAGATTTGAATGTATTTGAAGCTGTGAAGCAGTCCGTCACAACCAGACAGGCTGCGGAGCATTATGGAATCCATGTAGGGCGGAACGGGATGGCTTGCTGCCCGTTCCATCATGATAAAACCCCAAGCATGAAGCTGGATCGGCGTTACCACTGCTTCGGCTGCGGTGCGGATGGGGATGTGATTGATTTTGCCGCCGCCCTGTATGGGCTGGGAAAGAAAGACGCCGCCGTACAACTGGCACAGGACTTCGGGCTTTCCTATGAGGACTGGGAAACCGCCGGGAAAAGCAAAAAAGCCCAAGCCCCGGCAGAAATCCCCGGAGGAACAGTTTCAGGAAGCAAAAAACCGCTGCTTCCGTATTCTTGCCGATTATCTCCACCTACTCCGAGTGTGGAGAAAGGAATATGCCCCGCACTCCCCGGAGGAAGTCTTTCATCCCCGGTTTGTGGAAGCCTTACAGAAGCAAGACCATGTGGAATATCTGCTGGATGTGCTGCTGTTCGGGGAAACAGAGGAAAAAGCGGCTTTGATTACGGAATACGGAAAGGATGTGATACAGCTTGAACAGCGAATGGCAGAGCTTGCAGCCGCAGACGCAGCAAGAACTAAAAAACACCATGAACGCCATGCAGCCGCCCCAGAGCATTGAGGAAATCAAGGCGGGGCTGGAAACCACCGAGAAAGGCGGTGTCCGTCAGAGCATACGGAACTGCCTGACCGTATTCCAGCGTGATCCGCTGCTTTCCGGGGCTATCGCATACAACATTCTGACCGACCGCAAGGACATCATAAAGCCCATCGGCTTCCACAGGGACAGCACCGCCTTAAACGATACGGACATGAAATATCTGCTTCTCTATCTGGAAGAAACCTACGGGCTTACCAATGAGAAAAAGATTGATAACGCCATCGGGATTGTGGCAAATGAAAACAAGTACCA
>NZ_JBWJVP010000297.1:0-4807 GCF_056339915.1 Blautia sp. ZXY-1-B12
ATGGTAGTGTGCCTGCGTACCACATTCATAAACTTTTCAGCGTTTGCGGTGGCTTCCTGCGCTTTGGAAAGTTCTTCCCGCAGTCTGGCGGCACGTTCTTTCAGTTCTTTCTGCTCGGCTTCATAGTCTGCCGACAGCTCTGTGAAACGCTCGTCCGATATGCGCCCGGTTACGCTGTCCTCATACAGCCGCTTGAAGATAGCAGATAACTCGGCTATGCGTTTCTCGGCGGCTTCCAGCTCCTTTTTCTTGGCGGCGTTCCTGCGTCTGTCCCCGTCCTCATTCTGCTCGATTAAAAGCTTCATAAACCGGGCTTCATGCTTTGCCGCATAGCTGGTAACTTTCCGCAGATTGGAGAGTACGCCAGCGGTCAAGAGGTCAGTGCGGATAAAGTGCGCTGTGCAGTCGGCGGTGCGTTTCTTGTAGCTTCCGCAGATATAACAGTCCTGCTTGCGCTTGTCCGTCTGGTATCGCTGCTGGTACATGACGCTGCCGCAGTCGGCACAAAAGAGTATGCCGGAGAACAAGCCCACTTCGTCATAACGGTTGGGGCGTTTGCGCCGCGGTCCCGCGTAACTCCTGCACCCGTTCCCACGTTTCCCGGTCAATGATAGGCTCATGGTGGTTCTCAAAAACCGCCTGCTTTTCCGGGGGATTTTCTATGCTGTGTTTCAGCTTGTAGGACGGCTTCTCGGTCTTAAAGTTTACCAGACAGCCCGTATATTCCCGGTTTTCCAGCAGATGAACCACGGTATTGGTCGCCCACTTGCACTCATAGCCGGGGTGGTAGCGGCGGGTGCTGCCCGTCCTGCGGTATTCCAGCGTCCCCGGCGTGGGGATTTGCTGCTCGGTCAGCATACGGGCTATCTTGGTCGGACCGTTCCCGGCAAGGCAAAGGCTGTAAATCTGCCGTACCACCGGGGCGGCTTCCTCGTCAATGATAAAGTTTTCGTCCTCGTCCATGAGGTAGCCATAGACGGGCTTGCTTGTGATGGGCTTTCCGCTCATGCCCTTAGAGCGTTTTACTGCCTTGATTTTCTTGCTCGTATCTCTCACCAGCCATTCGTTAAAAATGTTCCGCAGCGGGGCAAAATCATTTTCCCCCTGTGCGCTGTCCACTCCGTCATTGATAGCGATGAAGCGGACACCTTTCTGTGGGAAAATCATTTCTGTGTACATTCCCACCTGTAAGTAGTTTCGCCCTAACCTCGACATATCCTTGACGATAACTGTCCCGACTTTCCCTGCTTCAATGTCTGCAAGCATGGCTTGAAATCCGGGTCTTTGAAAGTTCGCACCGGAATAACCGTCGTCGGTGTACCAGCGCAGATTAGAAAATCCATTCTGTTTGGCATAGGTTTCCAAAATCCTCTTTTGGTTGGAAATGGAATTGCTCTCGCCTTGCAGCTCGTCCTCATGGGACAGTCTTGGGTAAAGGGCGGTAATGAGTTGCTGGGTGGTCTGTCTTAACATAAATTCCTCCGTTTCCGACAGCCAGCCCCACTATTCCGTACCTTGATTGTACCACATGGGGCGGCTGTCTGTATAGCGGCAAAAGCGTCAAATCTGCTTCTTTACGGTCGGTAAAAATGACGGTTTTTCAATCAGGCTTATCACAGGTCAAATATCCGGCGGCGGCTTCTGCTTCCAGCACTTTCATCATCTTGTCAGCGGCGGTGTCGGTCGCCCCCTCCTTGAAAAAGCCAGACACCACAAGGATTGTGTTGCCTATCCTCGTTTCGGTCACGCAGTCCGGGCGGCGGGCAGGGCGTTTGTTTCTCTGGGTGTCGGTCATAGGCAAATCTCCTTTCCGGCAAGCAGCCGTTTCAGCTGTTCCATTTTTCCCTGTGCGGCGGCTTTCCTCAAATTCTCCCCGGTAAAGCAGAGAGGGGAACACATTTCAAGCAGGCGGTCATAAATCCGGGCGTGGGCGGTGTCCTCCGGGTGCTGCAATTCCTCCAGCGTGAGGTTGGTCGTCACAATCAGCGGCTTCCTGCTCCGGTAGCGGCTGTCAATCACATTGTAGACCTGTTCCAGACCGTATTCTGTGCCACGCTCCATTCCAAAATCGTCAATGATGAGCAGGGGGAAGCTGCAAAGGCGGGAAATATATTCGTTCCTGCCCGCAAAGCTGGCGGCAAGGTCGTTTAATATTGCTGCAAAGTTTGTCATGCACACCGGGACTTCCTGCTCCATGAGGGCGTTTGCAATACACCCGGCAAAATAGCTTTTCCCAGTGCCTACCCTGCCCCACAAGAGCAGCCCGTAGTTCCCGTCCTTTATCTGTTCCCAGCGTGCCACATATCCGGCGGCGTTCTTCATCTGCGGGCAGCTGCCGTTATCGTTGGCAAATGTCCAGTCCTGCATGGTCTTGTCTGTAAAGCCCTGCCGTTTCAGCCGTTCCACCGTTTCAAGGTGGCTGCGCCGCTTCTCGGCGGCTTCCCGTTCCTTACGGGCTGCCCGCTGGCAGTCGCACTCTGACGGGTGGCGGTCACGCCCGAAAAAGGTCTTGCCCTCCGGGAAATAGGCTTCTTTGGGTTTCCGGCATTTGCCGCAGTATAAAAGCCCGTCCTCCCCGGTGTAATCCTCCGGCTCGGCTGTGGTGTCGGTCATAGGCAGTATGGTGTTGTGGATTGTATCGGTCATAGGCTTTCTCCCTCCTTGAATGAATAGTCCGGTATGCCTTTCTTTGGCTTCTCTTTGGCAGCGTCCTCCTGCGCCCACTTGTAAATGGTGGCTGCATGGCTCTGGTACTGCTTCCCGGTGGAAGCGATGTGGCAGGAAAGGCGGTCAAGGTAATACTCCCACTTGCCGGGGAAGTCCTGTTCCAGCTCCAAAAGTTCTGTGTCAGAAAGAAATACATTTTTATATCTGCCATAAGCGGCGGGGGGCTGCCCCTCACTCGCTCCTTTTGTTTGGCTCTCTATTAGGTTGTTTATATTAGTTTGGTTAGGGGACGGTTTTCCGACCGTCATAAGGTCAGTTTTCCGGCTGTCAGTTGGTCGGTTTCCCGCCCTTATGAGGGGCGGTTTTCCGTCCGTCAGTTGGTCGGAAAACTGTACCACTGGGATAGGCGGCACTTTCACATACAGACGGTTGGCGGCAGAAAAGCCCGTCCGTCTGCGTTCCAGCAGCCCGGCAGCGTCCAGTTCGTTCAGTGCGCCCTTTATGGTGGTGCAGCCTTTATCCAGCATTTCCGCTATCTCTGCTATGGGGTAGACAATGTATGTCCGTCCCTCGCTGTCCTGCCAGCCGTTCTTCTGCGAAAGGGTGGAACGGTCTAACAGCAGCGCATATAACTCTCTTGCGGTGTGGGATAGGTCTGTTTCCAGCAGGAAACGGGGGTAAGGCAGGTAAGCGGGCAGCTCCGTTCCTGCGGTCATATAATCAGCGATAGGGTTCACCTCCTTGTGGTGTCTGTCTGTGGGTTCTGTTACGCTTTTAGGGGGCGTTTTTAAGGGAAAAGGATAAATGTATCACGCACCCTTTGACACCCTCCAAAAAAGCCTTGATTTATGCGGGTTTGAAATGCCCTAAAGCGTGACATTTCTCCCTTTGTTTCCGCTTCCGTTTGGCGGCGTTTATCCGCTTCATGCGTCCGGCGCAGTCCGGGCAGTATTTCCCCCGGTTGGATTTTGGGAAGAAGAACGCCCCGCAGACAGCGCAGCGTTTCCGGCTTCCCCGGCGCAAGAGGGCGGCTTCCAGTGCTTCATCAAGGGGCAGGACAGCGGCGGTAAACCAGCGGCAGAGCAGCGAATAGCTGATACTCTGTACACACACGCAAGGCTCGCCGTCCTCCAACAGCAGGCAGTTCCCGCTGTCATAGTTGCAGCACTCATGCACAAGGCGGCGGGCTGCCCGGTACTGGCGGTAGTCCATGCGGGGGATATTACCGTTCATGGCTCTGCTCCTTTCTGCGCTGCGGCTCGCTCCGGCGTAAAATCTGGTCGATATTGCCCTTGACAGTCTGCAAGCGGCGGTACTCCTCCCGTTTTGCCCGGTAATCGTTGTAGCCGCTGTTTTTCTCTTTGATAAGGCTTTCAATCTCTGCTTGCAGGGATTTATAGCTCGGCAGCTTGGAAATGCCGTTCTCCCTGAAATAGCGGGCGGCTGCGTCTGCTATGATAAAGTCACTTTCATGCTTCTGACGGTAGGCTGCTTTTGCTTTGGCGTTTTTCTGCTGTTTCAGCCCGTCCCGGACAGGGCGGGTCTTGGAATAGGCAAGCACCTGCCGTTGCAGCTCCTTTTTCCCGTTCAGCGTCTTTTCCACCTGCTTCAACCACGCAAGGCTTTCCTGCATGGCGGCATAGGCGGCAGAACAGGCTTCGTCCAGTTCCTCCGGGGAGACAGAAAAAAAAAAAAAAAAAAAAAAAAAAAAAAAAAAAAAAAAAAAAAAAAAAAAAAAAAAAAAAAAAAAAAAAAAAAAAAAAAAAAAAAAAAAAAAAAAAAAAAAAAAAAAAAAAAAAAAAAAAAAAAAAAAAAAAAAAAAAAAAAAAAAAAAAAAAAAAAAAAAAAAAAAAAAAAAAAAAAAAAAAAAAAAAAAAAAAAAAAAAAAAAAAAAAAAAAAAAAAAAAAAAAAAAAAAAAAAAAAAAAAAAAAAAAAAAAAAAAAAAAAAAAAAAAAAAAAAAAAAAAAAAAAAAAAAAAAAAAAAAAAAAAAAAAAAAAAAAAAAAAAAAAAAAAAAAAAAAAAAAAAAAAAAAAAAAAAAAAAAAAAAAAAAAAAAAAAAAAAAAAAAAAAAAAAAAAAAAAAAAAAAAAAAAAAAAAAAAAAAAAAAAAAAAAAAAAAAAAAAAAAAAAAAAAAAAAA
>NZ_JBWJVP010000298.1:0-13477 GCF_056339915.1 Blautia sp. ZXY-1-B12
CGACTGCCGCATGGCTGCGGCGGGATAAGCGGCGTAAGCCGCATGGCAGGGTTTGGGGAAGGCACTCCCCAACAAGATTCCCGCAGGGGCAAAATGAGCGATAAGCGAATTTTGGTACTGCGGTAGAATCTTGCTCTAAGAAACTGCCGCTTTCCTCTGCGGCTCTGGTTTGCGGATGTACCGGCTTGCTCCACCAATATAGCGATTGCGGCGGTGTGTTCTGCTCGCTGTTCACCACTACAACGGTGAAAAGGGTGCGTTTTGGCAAACGCAGCGGAAATTTTTTATTTTCCCTGTCTGCTCCCTACAACAATCCGGCGGTGTGGTTTGCCAAAGATTTTTGAAAATGGGCGCAAAAAAAGCAGCAAACCTTTTTCAAGATTTACTGCTTATATGCCGCTGTGATGGGCGGCGATATTAAATTGTCAGCGGTCAAAGCGGAACTTCAACAAACTTTCTATCAGCCGCCCGACGATATGCTCCTGCATATCCGTGTTGATCTGACCGTCCATTTT
This sequence comes from Blautia sp. ZXY-1-B12, assembly GCF_056339915.1. NCBI lineage: Bacteria > Bacillati > Bacillota > Clostridia > Lachnospirales > Lachnospiraceae > Blautia > Blautia sp. ZXY-1-B12. The sequence continues at coordinate 516 of NZ_JBWJVP010000298.1, forward strand.
CGCACAAGATCGGATATATCCGGCATAATGGGATAGGACGGCGGCAACAGCTTCCGGGTCGCCCTCGCTTGCCTTAATGATTGTTTCATAGGAAAGTAGCTGGTTCATAGGACAAAACCCTCCAACTCTGCCCGTAGCCGCCGCAAAATCATCTGAATACGCCGCCCGGTTGTGTTGCCTGCCCGTCCATATTTTTGTCCAATCTCTCTATGCGTCAATCGTTGGAAGTAGTACAGGAAAATGATTTCCTGTTCCATCTGCGATAGGGCGGACAGCGCTGTGGCAAGCTCTGGACTTTCCAAAAGCACCATCTGACCGCAGGCGGAAAACGGATAGCTGTTCATGGCGGCTCGCTCCGCAAAATACTTATCTATGGTACTGAACGGATAGTGCTTTTCTTCTATCAGATATTCAAGCGAGATTTCTCGCTTGCGGCGGCTGCGTATGCTCCGTGCTGCGTCTATGGCAGCGTGGCGAATGACGATTTTGCAAAAGGCATCATGCGTGTGCCGGATATGCTCTTGATACTTTTCGTGTTCGGTCATGGAAAATCCCCCTTTCTGGATAGTGGCAGAGGGCGGCAGCACTTTTTGCTGTCGCCCCTTGATTACCTACCAGCAAGGACAGTCGGGGCTGTCAACGGTGGGTGCAGCCCATTTACTTGCCGTTGACTGGCTCGGCTTGGTTTGCTATTTACAGGTGATTGTCTTTACTCTGCATTAGATATTCGTAATGTATCATTTCCTAATTCAACAACCAATTCCATGTATTTAGCTTTGGTATTTGTAGGACTCCCCAGCTTATAAGATTATTCTTTTGTGAAAAATTGTTATGATATTGCAAGTTGTATAGAGTGATTTTCTGTCCACATATTTCATTTTTATCATTAACAATATCTTCTGTTTTTGAATCAAAGAATAGTGATTTTCCTGCTTCAGTTTCTAAAATAATATAATTATATCCACTTTCAGTTTTTGTGGAAAGTGAAATGTTGTCCCGGGTAACAGGATGACCAATACCTGTATATAGCAATACTGCACTAAGTAATCCCGCAAATGCCAAACACACAACAGCAACAGTTTTTACAATTTTTTTTGCTATCTTCTTTTTTACTGCTGTTATCACTTTTGCGTCACTTTCTCTTTTTGAGGGTTCTGTCTCGCTAATTTCTTTGCCCGATTTCATGGCTTTAAGTTCAGCAGCACAATCAGGACAATTTTCGATGTGCTTTTTTACAAATTCTGCTGTATCTTCGCTCACCATATTTTCAAAATACAACGGCAACATATCACGAATGATGCTACACTCTTTTTTCATTACTAAATTTCCTCCAATCTGCTTTGTATCATTTTTCTTGCCCGATGGTAGGTAACACAAGCCCAGTTATCAGTTTTTCCGTATAAGTCACCTATTTCATTAAATGATAATTCTCCAAAGACACGCCACATGAAAACTTCCTTATATGGTTCAGATATACTATGTAAGATTTTCCGTAATTGCGCTGCTTCTTCCTGAGTATTAACCTGCTCATCAATAAAATCATTCGGGTTAGCAATATTCTGAAACTTTGCTTCGTCAATGCTTTCTATTTTTCCATTCTTTTTCAGATATGAGAAATAGGTATTCTTTGCAATTTGACAAAGCCATACACGCATATCACATTCGCCACGAAAATTATTTATGGATTTCATTGCTTTAAAAAATGTTTCGCCTGTAATTTCCTCGGCTATGTGTTCATTACCGGAAAGCTGCCATATATAGCGATATACCGCTTTGAAATAGGTATTGTAAATTTGCTCGAACTCCATTATGCTACCACCTCCTTTCACAAATAAGACTTTGCAGACGAAGAAATCTTACAAAGATTTTCAACTTTTTTATTATAACAGACAGCGGCGACATGACGATTATTTCGCCAGTTCGCCGCTGTTCAAATTCTAATTATAGTATAGCATAGGCTTATGAACATTTCTACCATGTTCCTCTTGCTTCGGAATAGCAGTGATTGCTGTCTGTTTGTTTTTGCTTCTTTACCGCACATGAGCATTGGCGCCAGGGTTGTCATTGCCGTAACCTTCCAACAGGTTGATGACACCCCAGATACCAAGACCAGCGCCCAGAGCGATAACGAGAGTCTGAAGAACGGTAATTGCCTGTTCAAAAAATGCCATATAGTTTGTTAGCCGGAATCTGATTAAAAAATAGGTTTGTCATGTTTCATAGGCATACAAAAGCCGGAACAATCTGCCGCCCGGTTTCCGGGGGCATGATTCCGGCTGTCCTCCTTTTTCATTATTTTTTCTTGCGATTGTCCGCTTTGTACGCCAATGGCCTCAACAGAGGCAGTTGCGGCGAATAGATAAGATCACTCCCTTCTAAAGCGGAACGAAATTAAGTGCCCTTTGTGTCTACTTCATATACATCGCAGACCTCATCGGGCTTGAGTTTCAGCCTTGCAGACAAGAATGCTTCAATGTCAAAAGCGTTCTTATCATCCGCATCGGCAGTGTACTTGAAATTGGGGTGCTTGGTGATGTCGTACTTATCCGAAAGGAAAGGACGCACACCGCGCAGCTGGAGGATACACTTGCCGCCATCCATAACAGCAAGCTCATCCTGGCTCATCAGCTCTTTCCCCAATTTTTGATAGTTGAGTGAATGGGATGTTTCCCTCCCACGGCTCTCTCCGGTGTTGTAGGTGTCGATGGTTTCCTTACCCAGCACGGCGGCCAGCTCCTTGAGAGTGGTCGGCTCCTTACCGCCCAGAAAGATAGAAGTATCCATGTTACCGATGATGGTATCCGCGTTGTCCTTATAGATCGCCTTGAGCTGACTCTGCGCCTGCAACACCAGACAGGCAGAGATTTCACGGCTTCGGATGGTGGCCACCAGCTTTTCCAGTTTCGGAATCTGCCCGATGTTAGCACACTCATCAATCAAACAGCGCACATGAACCGGAAGCCTGCCTCCGTACACATCATCTGCCTTTTCACAAAGCAGGTTGAACAACTGGGTGTAGCACATGGAAATGAGAAAGTTAAAACTGTCATCCGTATCGCTCATGATCAGAAACAGAGCCGTTTTTCTGTCTCCCAGCGTATCCAGTTCCAACTCATCGTAGGATGTAACCTCGCGCAGCTCCGCAATATCAAATACGGCAAGACGCGCACCGCAAGAAATAAGAATCGACTTGGCTGTTTTTCCGGCGGCCAGCTTATATTTCTTATACTGGCGCACCGCAAAGTGATTTGGCTTCTCGGCTTCCAGTGCATCAAACATCAGGTCCACGGGGTTTTTGAACTCCTCGTCATCCTCCCGGACCTCCATGGCGTTGATGAACTCAATGAGGGTGGAGAAGTTTTGTTCCTCCACCGGAGCTTCATAGTGGATATATCCAATCAACGCACAATACAGCAATGTTTCCGCCTTGACCCAGAAATCGTCTCCGGCCTTGCCTTCGCCTTTGGTATTAGCGATCAGCGTTGTTACCAGCTTCAAGATGTCCTTTTCGCTATGGATATAGGCGAAAGGGTTATAGTGCATGGACTTCTTGAAGTTGATGGTATTTAGGACCTTGATTCGGTACGGCTCATAAATGACCTTGCCATGCTTATCCTTCATGGGCTTTCCGTCCTTCCCCAGCTTGGGCGCACCCCTTTGGAGCATTTTTCCGCACTCCACCAGAATTGTTCCCTTCGGGTCCGTCACAACATAGGAGCTGTGCATCTGCATCAGGTTGGGTTTCAGCCAGAATCGGGTCTTACCGGAACCGGAGCCGCCAATCACCAGTACATTTTTGTTTCTGGCAGTCTTGGGGGCCTTGGGGCGGCTGTTCATGGTCAGGCTCTCCGTTTTCGTCAGAATCACATTGTTCTGAAATACAGGATCAACGTAAGGTGCAATATCCTCACGGGTTCCCCAGCGGGCCGAACCATATTCCAAACCATGTCGATATTTCTTGGCGTTCTTGCTTTTAAGATACACCGCCAGCCTCAGACCAACACCGCAGCACAGCCCTACCAACAAGTCCAATGGATGCAGGCTTGGCCAGAAACTTTGCAACGCCCCAGGCAGAACCGCAACCAGCGAAAGAAACTTTTCTGAAGCATCTGCCCCTTGTGCCATTCGCCATGCCTCTCCAAAATTGGTAGCAAACAGCCCCAGCAGGATATACGGCATATTCAGCAAAATGAGCTTTTTGATGTCCAATGTCTTTTTCATCGTTCCAGCTCCTTTCGCTTGGTGCGATCCACCACAGCATTTTTAACCATCTCTTTGAACTGGTTAAGTTTTGCCAGTACGGACGGGCGCTCTGTTTTCGTTGCCTTTTTGACCTTTTTGTTGGTGTACTCTGTAAAAGCTGCTGTCAGAGCATCTGCATCACGGCCTTTGAAAAAAATCAGGTACTTTGGCGGAGAACTGCTGCGGTCCTTTTTCACCGCATAATCCACACCATATTTCCGGGCGATCTTCTCAAACTCCTTGATAGATGGGTCTGTGATCTCAATATTGGAGATCCCCTGATTCTGACCAATGATCTGCTTGACGGTCTGTTTGCCGTGGGGTGTCACAGGAGCGTCACGGCTTCTCTGCTTTTGCAGCTTCTTTTCCTTGCAGTGGGCCATGTACTTGCTGATGGCGGCTTTGAGCAGCCTGCCGGTGAACTTTGTTCCACTGACAACCAGTGTTAAAGTCCTGTTTTCCACTTCTTCCTGCATTTTCATCGCCTCCTTTCCACAAAATGTGCAGGGGTGGTGCACTTCTTTCTAAGGCGGGACCACCAGCCGCCGGAGAAAATATTTCTTCATCGCTCCATCCCGCGGTTCTTTTTCTTTACCGGCTTCTTATCCGGCAGATTCCACTCTTCCCGAAACTCTGCCACACCTTTGGGGTCAAATGCCTTCAACTTCTCCAGATCAAAGGCAACGGCAGAATATTTTCCATAACCGGACTGAACCTGATAGGGAAGCACCTTCCCCAATTTGTTCTCTTTGATGAATCGCAGCAAATCCTTGCTGATGTCACCGGAAATAAACGCCTCTCCGGGGTCCAGGGAATATCCTGGTAGGTTCACCGTCATATCTGCAAACGCCTCTGCTCCATCTTCTGTATGGGTAATCATGCCGATATAAAGCCGCTGATTATTCGCATACATTCCAAGTTGCAGCGATATGGTTTCTTCCCCATATTCCCACTTAAAGGGTACTTTCTTTTCCTCATTCATATCGGATTCCTCCTATCGTATCTGTTCTTTGTGGTCATAAAACAAATCTCCATTTCTGACCTTTGCATGGCTGAGAATCTTGATCTGCCCATTTGTCTGACTGTCCAGAGCTTTTTCATAGCCTATATCTGACAAAAACAGGCGGGTGCGTTCTCCTTTCCAGCCAACCGGGGAGTCATGCGTCAGTACATCAAAAATAATCATGTGCCGGGTGTTCTCCGCAAATCGCTGGAGATCCATGTAGTCATGACCGTGATAGTTCTGCGCCCCGGCTTTCTGGCGCATTTCCTCCATCAGCTGCCCGATTGTTTTGCCTTCCTGCATAAAACCCACTTCCTTTCCGTTCTTATGAGACCAGCAAGATCATCTCCCGCAGCTGAGCAAAGTAGAGCTTTCCCTTTGGCGTAACCAGCGTGTAGGAGCCGGTATGCCCGTGATTGCAGTAGTCTTTCACACAGAACAGCCCCGTATTTTTCACATTGGCATAGGGCAGCACATTGCCGGATGCTGTGCGGTACACAAACCGTCGTTCTATCAGAAACCGAACAAACCGGCGCTCCGGGACATCCAACTCTTTGGCGGTTGTCCTGAGATTGGTGCTGTGCTTTAAGTCGATGAACAGGTCATAGAAAGCGGCTTTGCCCTCCAGCTGTGCATTTTCCTTACGCAGAGAAATATTTGCTTCACGCTCAGCCAACAAGTCTGAGCAGAGCTTCATCAGAGCCTCCGGGGAAGTAGCTACCTCCCAAAGCTTCTCTCTTGTGAGATAGGCCCCGTGCTTGCGAATGGTAGGCAGAACCTCATCGAATACCCACTGTTCAAACTGTTCTGCCGATGGCAATTTGCTGTGAACAATCAGGCGGTACAAATCTCCTTCGGGGATAAAAGTCATACTGATTTTGCGGTCGGGGCTTTGTGGGTGAGGTGCGTCGCGTTTCACGACATACCTACAATGGCGGATAATTGCATCGCGGGAATTGCTGTACCCCAGCGCAGCGGCCACATCCGTTCCGCAGAACAGGTATTTGCCGTTTTCTTCGATGACCCGGATACTGCCAAACTCCGGGTTTTTGAAAATTTCCATCTGGTTCATGTCGTGCCTCCTTTGGCATGATAAAAGGCGGCCTTTACCAGCCGCCTGCGTGCATATCGTGGTTGACCAATGAAGTGAAGTGATTATTCATGGTGGTAGGCGCATTGAACAGCACCGCAAGCAGGTACTGCTTCATGTTGCGTACCTGGGTGGTGTTCTTTTGCAGACAGTCCATGACAAACTCGATGTGGGAGCTGTCCAGTTTCAAAAAACGGGAACGCACGATCTCGTGAGGAAAGTCTGCCCCAGAGATCCGGGTGGTCTTTCGTCTGGCACAGACCGTTTCTACCAACAGCTCTACGATCTCATTCAGGTCATCCAGGTAGAGAGGATAACGCTGCTTCAGACAGTCATACTCGATATTCTCCAAAATCAATTCCCGATAATTTTCTATCTCTGTGACAGACATCGCATCTCTTCCTTTCCGTTCCAGCGGTCTTGCCGCCGCTGTTTCCCGGAAGGGAATGGAATCGGTACTTGATCCATAAGTAATTGATTTTTCTGTATTTGATTTCTCTATATTTAATTCTGCGGGCTTTTCCGTATCCGGTTTATCCATATACGGGTTTTCCGTATCTGGTGAATCCGTATCCGGTTTTCTAAGCTGTGGCTGCTCGTATATGACATACTCTGTATCGCTGATGCGTCCCTGCCGGTCACGCAGCTTGTGCCGCACAATGTAACCGGCAGCCTCCAATTCCCGCAACGCAGCGCCTATGGCATCCACGCCCTCCTTACAGATCTTTGCAAGACCACGGGTGGTGTAATTCCAGTCTTCTGGCAAAGACAGCATCATGGAAAGCAGCCCCTTGGCTTTTAACGACAGGTTTGCATTTCGTAAATGATGATTGCTCATCACGGTATAATCACGGGTCCGTTCAATACGAAAAACGGCCATCGACCTCACTCCTTCCGAATTTTGGGTACAAAAAAACCGCAATCCTCATTCCAAAGAATTGCGGTGTTCAACACTTTTCAAATTTTCTTGCATAGAACCAAAACAGCGGCTTTCGAGGACGCGCCTCTGTAAATGGCTCCTCCTGGGCGAAAGGAAGTGTTTGCATCACTCGGTCAATATCCGTTGAATCCATGTCATGCTGAGATTTGCAATCTTCCCGGATTGCTTCTTGAATTTCCTTTACCGTACACATAGTCATTCCTTTCCTTTCGTTGTATGGGTTTATGAGCGGCGGCGTTTTCCCGGTTTGAAATCGAGGATATGTCCCTCAATCACACGAGCGTAACGCTTGATCTTAATCTCCCGGCGCTGCTGGCTTTGCAGGGCAGCCTGATACCCGTCCTCGGTCAAAAACAGCCGCATTTCCTCTCCGGGGCTGCCGTAAGCTGTGCTGGGACGCAGGACGGAAAACTCAATCATCCAGCGGGTGTTATCCCAAAACCTCTCTACGGCGAGAATGTTGTGTCCTTTCAGCTCACGGGCTGAAATATCCCTCATAGGCGGCTCCTTTCATCGTTCCTGATCTCTCTGACGCTTTTTCTGCCATGCCTCCAGCAGCTTGATGATGGTTTCCTGCATCCGCTGGGGCGTATAGCTTTTAGGGAAATACTTTCGCAAGGTGTCAGAGGTAAATGTCACTCGGTCCAGATCGCTTTTCTTTTCCTCACCCATGATGACACGCATCATATCGAGGGTCAGATGCCCCTCCTGACTGTATTTTTTGAGCCGCTGAGCTTGAGAAAGAGAAGGGGTAGCCTGTTCGCTGTCCATGGCATCCAGCAGGTCTACCTGTTCCTCCTTTTTGAGAAAGGACAGCTCATAGGCAGGGTTCAGGGCAATCTTCTTTTCATCCACCATATCCATCAATTCAGGAATCAGCTCTGTCAGACGGATATAGCGCTGAACTTGATTTCTGCTTGAACCAGCCTGCTGAGCCAATATTTCATCGGCTCTCAACTTCGTCCCAACTTGGGACGAAGTTAAATCAACTCGCTCTCCCTGATGTTTCATGGCATCCAGCTTCATCTTGTAGGCAAATGCTCTTTCACTGGGGAGCAGACTTTCTCGTTGCAGGTTGCTGTCAACCATAATGATCGTGGCGGCATCATCATCCAAATCCCGAACAATGACCGGCATGGTCTCCTTTTCTGCCAGCTCACTGGCTCTGTGCCGCCTGTGTCCGGCTACCAGCTCATAACCGCCCTCCGGGTCCGGTCGAGCAATCGCCGGAACCAGAACGCCATACTGCTTGATACTGTCTGCGGTCTCCATCATGGCTTCGTCATCCTTGACTTTGAATGGATGCCCTTTGAACGGGTGCAGTTCCGACAGCGGGATTTCTACTACTTTTTCTCTCTGAGCATCGGCACGGCTCTCCTCCGTAGAAAACAGATCATCTACCGATGCCAGTTCTACTTTTTTCGCGCTGCTTTTCAAGTTTCAACACCTCCTTCGTCAGATTTCGATACCCCTCTGCCACCTTACCGCCAGGGTCATGGACGAAAATGCTTTTTCCCTCTGCGCTAATTTCCTTTGCACGGACAGAGTGTGGAATCTCCGTTCCAAAGACTTTGATTTTACTTCCATAGGTGTCCCGCAGCAAAGCAGCAATCTCTTTGGCAAAGTTGGTGCGGTTATCCACCATCGTCAGCAGTATACCGTCAATCTGGAGCTTTGGATTGATCTGCCGTTTTACCTTGCTGACCGTAGATAAAAGCTGTTCCAGTCCTTTGGCGGGCAGATACTCTGCCTGAACGGGAATTATGATCCTGTTCGCAGCCGCCAGCGCATTGACCGTAAGCATCCCCAACGAGGGCTGACAGTCAATCAGGATATGGGAATATTGTCCCTTCAGTGTGTCCAGATATTGCCGTAAAACCGTTTCACGGCTCATGGCGTTTACCAGAGAAACCTCCATACCGGAAAGCTGAATATCCGCAGGCATCAGGTCAACGCCTTCTGCATGATGCAGAATACCTTCTCCGGGGCGTATAGGCTGATCCATCAGAATTTTGCCCATTGCATCCGACAGTGTAAATGGCAGCTTGTCCGGTTGCGGATTTCCCAAGCTGATTGTCAGACTTCCTTGTGGGTCCCCGTCGATCAGAAGCACTTTCTTTCCGGCCTGTGCCAGACCTATTCCCAAGTTCGCACAGGTTGTTGTTTTGCCAACGCCGCCTTTCTGGTTGGCGATGGCGATGATTTGCGTGTTCAAATAAACCTCCTCCTTCTACAAAAAATATCCCTATTCCGAAAAATAGGGATGAAAAAAGCCGCTTACTCAAATAAATGAATAAACGGCTATGTAAGAAATATTCGATTGTAAGTAAAGTTTTATATCACTGCAAAATAACGAAGTGCATCTTTGATTGCTTCTACCTTTTCTGGTGTCGGATGTTTCCTCGGCTGTTTCAATTCTTCTACCGCATTAGGAGCATCATACATCGGCAATCCCAAATTTCGCTTTACCTCTGCGATATATGCGGTATGTACCTTGAAGCCGTATTTCGCTTCTATGTACTCCTTAATCATTTTGTAGGTCACTTTTTCTTTGGGCTTATACGCTTCGGCTCTTTTAGCAATACTATCTACCGGAATCTTGCCCTCGCCCTCTCCAAACTCCACATCAATGTGGATGTAACTGTCGGCTTTTTTGTGGGATAAAAGAACTACCGTCTCAACGGTATTCCCTTTGTCCCACAAAAGCTCCGTAACTTCCCCGCCATCCTTGAACACCGGAAAATTCAGACCAATCCGCTTTAGCGGATATTCAGACTCGTCATTCCTGTAAATTTCAATTTCCTTAATCAAGGCTATGACCACATTTCTCTTTTCTTCGTCATTTATGGCATTCAATATTTACAGCTAATTAAATAGAAAAAAACTCCTGCTTTCTTCACTCAAAGATAGCTTTACAAAATACACCTCTAAGGCTACTACAATAGGTAGGGCGCAAGGTCTTATGCAGAAGCACTTTGAGACCTTGCGCCCTCTGTTATTCTACCCTAAAAATACTTTGCCAGCTGCTTCAGACCACACCGGATGCTGTCACGGACACGGCTTGGGTCTATACCTTCTACTTCGGCAATTTCATTTACCTTCATTCCCAGATAGTATCGGGCATAAATTCGCTTTGCCTGTTTCTCTGGCAGTTTCATCACAGCGGCATAGACCTGCTCCTGAAACTGTTTTTCCTCCAGAAGCATCTCCGGTGTTTGCGGCTTCAACAGCACCGCATTTTCAATGCCATTCTCGCAATCCAGAGAATACTGTGCTTTATAACGATACATCTTTCGCTCATACGCAGCCTCCGCACGTTCAGCTGCTCGAATAGTCTCCATTACTTCCTCTGTCACATCTACAAAAAAGTCTGTTGTATAAACATCAGGATAAAGTTCCCGAAGGTTAATTTTCTTCATTATGTACCTCCATTTCGATTCACGGGTGATTGACGGGTGAATCGAATGGAGGCGGAGACCGACACCGGCAGACAACCGGGTCATCTCCGAAAAAATGGCAACAAAAAACGCCAGATTTCCGTAATGGAAAACTGGCGCACCAAGAACAGCCACGATTGTACTTAATTACATAGAACGATAATGCCGATGCAATGCTAAACTTACCCGGAGGAGGAGCAATGCTTTTTTTAACTGATGTAGATCATGTGAGCTTTGAAAAAGCAATCGGGACACGGCAAAATAACCTCCAATCGGCTACCGTGTCCCTGCAAGTCGTCATTGGTTTGTGTAAACGCAAGGAAACGGCGGCTCTGATTTCTCAAAACCGCCGTTAGGGTAATAACTTAAATTGAGCGTGCAAAATCACCTGCCCCAGCCAGCGGTTTTTTTCTTTCCCCGTAGTCGGGGCAGGTTCATGCGCTATGTAATTATTCTTCTTTAGCTTCTATCAAGCCGATATTTTTTGCTCTGCGTTCCACATAGCTGCATATTTTCCGCCCTTCGCAAGCAATTCTTCGTGGGTTCCTGATTCAGCAATTCTGCCATCACCCATTACAAGGATTTGATCTGCATTTTTGACAATGGAAAGGGTATGAGCAATCATTACCACTGTCTTTTTTTCTTTCAGCAGATTGGCGATAGCCTGCTTTACGGCAAGCTCATTTTCAATATCAAGAGATGCTGTTGCTTCATCCAAAAGTAGGATGGGGCTATTTTTCAGGATAGCGCGGGCTATTGAAATTCGCTGACGCTCACCGCCAGAGAGAAGATTTCCATTCTCGCCAGTCGGCGTATCGTATCCCTTTTCCATCTTACGGATGAAGCTGTCACAGTTAGCCTCCCGGCAGGCAGCCTCGATTTCCGTGTCCGTAGCATTAGGGCGAGCGTGGCGGATATTATCCCGGATGGTATCATCAAAAAGAAATACGTCCTGGTCTACCATAGAAACTTGTTCCAGTACACGCTCTGCGGCAATATGGTTAATGGGTTTACCGCCAATCGAAATCGTCCCGCTCGTTGCTTCATAATATTTTGCAATCAGGTTCAAAATGGTAGATTTGCCGGAGCCAGAGTCTCCGACAATGGCCGTGAGCTTTTGATCTGGTACCGTAAAAGTGGCGTGTTTTAGTACCGGCTCACCGGGCACATACGAAAAATCTACATTGTCAAAGGTGATTTCATGGGTAGCTGTGTGAAGCGGCTCCATGCTGCCAGTTTCCTCCGGCTCATTCATTACACCCCCAATTTTGTTTTTTGAGATCATCAGGTTCTTATAACTGGTGAGATCTACAAAAATCGAGTTAGCCAACTTTGCACAAAACAGGGGTAACATACAAATCAAAAGGTAGTCTACTGTGTTCAGTGTCCCTGCGATCCAAGGTGCATAGGACAACCAGATAACCAGCGGACAGGACAGCCAACTTAAAATGCCAAAGCCCGCACCAATTGGAAGCACCTTTGCTTCGTATACAAAGCTGATCCGACAAAACTCCCGCATGGCGTTGATAACGGTTTTGTTCTTCATACCGCCTACACCATAAGCTCGGAAAGTCTGAATACCAGAAACATATTCGACAATGCTGCTGACATTCTCCGCACAAATATCGTTCTTTTCTTTTCCATATTTCCGTACCATGCGGAAAGAAAGCCACAGGCAGAGGATTAAAAGAAGGTCTGCTATCAGCAGGATAATTCCAGCCGGAACATAAAGCGTCATAACAAAGACAATCAACATCAATGACAGGGCAAAATTCTTTGCCAAATCTCCGACTTTATGGGTCAGGATTTTTTCGTAGTTGTTTACATCGCTTGTGATGGTGTTGATATAATCGCCGGTCTGCCCATGTGTAAATCGGGACAGTGGAATGCGCTTCAAATGGTCACCCATAAAAAGCCGAATATTCTTACTGACCTCCGCACCGCCAATCTGCGCTTTGGTATAACCGTAGCTGTAAATCAGGATACGGAGAAGAAAAACCACTGCAATAATACCGGTCAGAGCCAGAACGCGGTTCATGTCAAATTGACCCGACCACAAAAACTGCATAACAGAGTAAAGCAGCATAAACAGGCTGCCGGAGAGAAGTCCTTCCAGAACGGTTCCGCCGATACCAATATAGAAATTGCGGTTTTTTTTCAATACATCATGCTCATTCATGCTGCTCGCCTCCCTCCAACTGATAAGTGATATTCCGGGCTGTCTCGTAGTCTTTCCACGCATTTCGATAG
>NZ_JBWJVP010000299.1:0-2983 GCF_056339915.1 Blautia sp. ZXY-1-B12
CTGTGCGTGGTGTCCTCTCACTAATAGGAGAAAAACAGGGTGTGAAGCGGAACTGTTTTTGAAAAATCCGAAAAATATTTTGAGGGGTTTTTCAGCGGCGCAAGCCGCATAAGCAGGGTTTGGGGAAGGCACTCCCCAACAAGATTCCCGCAGGGGCAAAATGAGCGATAAGCGAATTTTGGCACCTCGGTAAAATCTTGCTCTAAGAAACTGCCGGCCTGCCGTTCACTTGCTACTGCCACTTTTTCAGAAAATCTATAACCAGCTTTTTTTATAAAAGGCTGCGGGCTGGCGTTTTTCCCTTACTCCCTACAAACCACAAAAGAGCAGAATGGACGGACTTTCCGGCAAGAACTTTTCCGGCGGCTCGGTCTTTCCCGACAATAAGGCGTTTCGGAAGCTGCGTTTTGCCCGCTGTCTGAAAAAAATGGCAGCCTTTTTTGGTTTCACTGTCTAATACGGAACTTTTGGAAATTTGCCAAAAATGGACGCAAAAAAAGCAGCAAATCTTTTTCGGATTTACTGCTTCATGTGCCGCTGCGGTGCGGCGGGATGGATATTCAGTTGAAATAAAAGAGGATGGTGGTACTTTAGTCTATCGACTCTTTACTAACTATTAGGTAATCTTGAAAGATTTTCCTTGAATTTATCTAAAGAATGTTCATTGTTTCCCGCAAAAATAAGTGGAATTGTATATTCATATGATATGCCATTTTCATAGTCCGATAATTGTATTTTTATAGTATCATCCCTCTCATCTTTAGGTGCTATATATATGAATGAATTTTTATTTATATCAGATATTTTCCCTTTTTCAGAAGAAACAGTATAACCCCAGTCTGTTAAATTTGTCTTTATTGTAACTTCTGTTTCTGTTTCTTTTCTAGTCTGCAATGCTGTTTTATCGATTTGGATATCAAAAGGAGTCGAACCTAACAATTCACTGTTTATATTTACAAGTTCTTCTCCATTTGTTTTAGAAATATTAGATTCATCTTCATAATTTTGTTGAGATTCATCTTTTGGTGTTTCTCTGTTACATCCTAATAAAAAGCATAAAATAATTAGTACTAATACAGAAAGTTGTTTTTTTTGCATTTATTTCTCCTTTCATATTATCAAAGAAAGCACTGAGAGTACTTTCAAGAAATTTTGAAATATTCTCAATGCTTTCTATTTTTTGATTATAAACTTGCCGGTAATGATACTATGTTAATTTATCTCTTTCGCGTAACCTTTGTTGCAATATACACATGCACCATTCACCCATTTGTGAGACATTTCAATCGTCTCAACTTCATAAATGCTTACTTCTCCACAAATTAAACATTGTTTGTAATTATATACATGACGTGTCGCACATTTATCCCAGTCATCATATATACCAGGCATTTCATCTTCATATCCATAGTACTGGGGAGAACCCCAACTATGAGTATGAGCGGCAAATACAGTCATTGGAGCAGCTACAATTCCAGCTACTACTGAAAGTGCTAAAATAGATTTTCTTAAATTCATAAGTTCCTCCCTTTCCTTAAAAATACATAGCTCTTTGTTACATTGTCATTTTAACATAATAATTGGTAAAATGCAATAATTTATTTTCTATTTACGAGAAAATACTGTGCATATTATCTTATTTAGGAATAGTTAAGGCGGCTACCTAAATCTTTTTATTACTTTACCGCACATGAGCATTAGCGCCGGGATTGTCATTCCCATATCCTTCCAGAAGGTTTACGACACCCCACACGCCAAGACCTGCACCGATTGCGACTACAAGAGTTTTTAAAGTTGTAATTGCACTGCTAAAAAATGCCATATACATTCACCAAAACTGACTTTTTTCAGGTGTTTACGGGAATGAAAAAACACCGACTAAAAAGCCGGCGCACCTAATGTCAGTTATTCCTTTCCTTATTATTTTTCGTTCATTCCCAAGGTTACTCCGACAGATCTACTTGAATTACTTCCACCTCTTCTTCAGATTTCGGTGTGTACTGCGGATTTAACTCTTTCTCAACCTTGTATCGGTTCTTCTCGTTTTCATCTGCAAGAAGCCGATAGTTTTTGTGTTTCGTAATATCATATTTGTCTGAGAAAAATGGTCTGGCACCACGAATCTGCAGGATACATTTTCCTCCATCCATGACTGCAATCTCGTCCTCTGTCATCAACTGTTTCCCCAGTTTCTGATAATTCAGTCCAAAAGATTTCTGATTGCTTCTTGTCTCCGAAGTGTTATACAGGTCAATGGTTTCCTTACCCAGAAGCTCACTCATTTCCTTTAATGTGGTCTTCTCTTTCCCACCAAGGAATAAAGTCGTATCACAGTTGCCCAGAATGGTATCTGCACTATCCTTATACATTGCCTTTAACTGGCTCTGTGACTGCAAAATAATAGAAGCAGAGATTTCCCTGCTTCGGATGGTTGCGATCAGCTTGTCAAACTGAGGAATTTGTCCGATGTTGGCAAACTCATCAGCGATGACACGCACATGCACCGGAAGTCTGCCGCCATATTCATCATCTGCCTTGTCGCAAAGCAGATTGAAAAGCTGTGACTGCAGCATCGCAATCACAAAGTTGAATGTGGTATCCGTATCGGACATAATCAGAAACAAGGCTGTTTTCCTGTCTCCGATCTTATCCAGTTCCATTTCATCGTAAGACATGATCTCACGAAGCTCTGCGATATCAAATGGGGCAAGTCTGGCACCACAGGAAATCAAAATCGACTTCGCCGTTTTGCCAGCCGCCATTTTGTATTTTTTATACTGTCTGACCGCAAAGTGCTGCGGATCTCTTTCTTCCAGTTCCTGGAACATCATATCTACCGGGTTCTGGTAAGTTTCATCCTCTTCACGGGTTTCACTTTCATTCAGAAGATCCAGAAGAGTATTCAGATTCTTCTCCTCTTCATCACCCTCATACCAGATGAAGGCAATCAGTGCTGTGTACAGCAGTTTCTCCGTCAGGCTTA
>NZ_JBWJVP010000300.1:0-6305 GCF_056339915.1 Blautia sp. ZXY-1-B12
TCGGTGGTAAAAGTAAAGACTTTATCACAGCAGTAGATGAGAAGAGTATTATCGTAGTCAAGGAACTTGAAGATGGTGAGAATTATCCTGAGATGGATCAGCTTGCACATACTATCCTTGATACTCTTGGAATGGGAAATGACGGTAAGACACATATGGCATACGGTACTATCGTCAATGAACTGAAAGAAGTATCACGTTCCTATAAAGAAGCCCGCATGGCTCTTGATGTAGGTAAGATTTTCTTCGGAGATAAAGAAGTGATCGCATACAGCTCTCTGGGAATCGGACGACTGATCTACCAGCTCCCGATCCCGCTCTGTAAGATGTTTATCAAAGAAATCTTCGGCGGCAAATCCCCGGATGACTTTGACGAAGAGACTCTGGTCACAATTGATAAGTTCTTCGAGAACAGCCTCAATGTTTCAGAGACATCCAGACAGCTATACATCCATAGAAACACTCTGGTCTATCGCCTCGATAAACTCCAGAAGAGTACAGGTCTTGATCTCCGCGTTTTTGAAGATGCCATTACATTCAAGATTGCACTCATGGTAGTACGTTACATGAAATATATGGAAACACTGGAATATTGATGTATTATAAATAGAAGGAAAATTTTCAATGCCTGCCACAGCTTTAATTGCTGCCGCAGGCATTTTGACCTTTACAAATCCAGCCTTGCAGTGTATAGTTAGAAATCGAGATTGCAATTGATAAGGTATGCAATATCCCGAGACATGCAAGTCAAAATTTTGTTGCCGCAGGCAATTTGTAATGAATGTTGACTGCATTACTGTGAACATTCTATGAATCCTCAAAAATCTCTTGCAATCCCCAAAAACATACATTACAATAATGTTACAAATTCATTAACCCATTGGAGGAAAAATCTATGATAGATCTTATAGATGTAAGCAAGTCCTATGGTCCCGGCCTTCCGGCAGTGAACCATGCGAACCTACATATAGATAAAGGTGAATTCGTCTTTGTAGTAGGAAACAGTGGTTCAGGAAAAACAACCCTGATCAAACTTCTTATGAAAGAGTTGGATTCCACATCCGGCCAGATTATCGTAAGCGGTGAACGTCTGGAAGGAATGAAACACAGAAGAGTAGCCAAATACCGCCGTAAGCTGGGCGTAGTATTTCAGGACTTCCGTCTTCTGAAAGACAGAAATGTATATGAGAATGTAGCGTTTGCCCAGAGAGTAGTCAACCGTCCCACAAGAGTAATCCGTAAACGTGTCCCGGAGGTACTTCAGGAAGTTGGACTTGCGGTCAAATACAAATCCTTCCCGGATGAACTTTCCGGTGGAGAACAGCAGAGAGTTGCATTGGCAAGGGCGCTGGTCAACCGTCCGGATATCCTTCTGGCAGACGAGCCTACAGGAAATCTGGATCCGAAGACTTCCGAAGAAATCATGAAGCTTCTGGAGCAGATCAATGACAGAGGAACCACAGTCCTTGTTGTAACACACAACAAAGAGATCGTAAATGCAATGAAGAAACGTGTAGTTACTATGCATGAAGGTTCCATAATAAGTGACGAGAAAGAGGGAGAATATCATGAGGCCTAGCACAATATGGTATACCCTGAAACAGGGTATCAAGAACATTAAGAGAAACTGGATGTTTTCCCTGGCATCTATCATTACCATGGCTGCCTGTATTTTTTTGTTTGGCATTTTCTTCTCTATCGTGAATAACGTAAACAATGTTGCTCATAAAGTAGAGCAGGAAGTCCCGATCACAGTATTCTTTGATGAAGGAACAACGAACAAACAGATCAAGGCAATCGGTAAGAAAATTAAGGAACGCCCGGAAGTAGAGAAAATTGAATTCACATCCGCTGATGAGGCATGGGGAGAATTTAAAGAGATATATTTCCAGGGATCTGAAGCGGCAGACGGATTTAAAGATGACAATCCGCTTGCAAACCAGGCAAACTACAGTGTATACATGAACGATATCACGAAACAGTCAGAGCTGGTTTCTTATATAGAAGGGCTGAAACATGTACGTCTGGTAAATCAGTCCGAGGAAGCAGCCAAGACACTGGGAAATGTCAATAAACTGGTTTCCTATGTTTCCATTGCAATCATAGCATTATTACTTATCATTTCTATTTTCCTGATCAGCAATACAGTATCTGTCGGTATTGCAGTTCGTAAGGAAGAAATCGGAATCATGAAGTACATAGGAGCGACCGATGCATTTGTAAGAGCTCCATTCCTTCTGGAAGGCATTGTGCTGGGAGTTATCGGTGCTGCTATACCGTTGGTCGGACTTTATTTCTGCTATAATGCAGCGGTATCCTATATTCTGAACAAATTTAATGTGCTGACCGGTGTGGTTGATTTTATCCCGGTATGGCAGATTTACCAGACATTGCTTCCTATAGGACTGGCACTTGGAATCGGAATCGGACTGATCGGAAGTTTCTTTACAACAAGAAAGCATTTAAGAGTATAATAAAAAGCAGATAAGCATGAAGCTGCCGGAACAATGATATCATATCATAAACCGGCGGCTTTTTTACAGGAGTGCAGACATGAAAAATAAAGAATTTTGGAAAGGTGCAGTAGCAGGAGCACTGGTTGTGACATGCATCGGTACAGGTGCCTTTGCGGGAACAGGTCTTGCAGCAAAAGGAACAGCTCTTGGTGATCGCAAGTGTACATCAAAGCTGGCATATCTTGAAGAGCTGATCGACAGATACTATCTGGGAGATAAGGATGAAGAAAAGCTTCAGGAAGGGCTTTATGCAGGTCTTCTCTATGGACTGGATGATCCTTATTCCAGATATTATACAGCAGAGGAATACGATTCTGAGAATTCTTCCAATGAGGGAAGCTATGTGGGAATCGGCATTCTTATGGAGAAGAACAAAGAAGGTGGAGTAAAGATTGTTGAATGCTATGAGGGCGGTCCCGGAGAAAAAGCAGGACTGGAGGAAGGGGACATCATCAGTGCCATTGACGGGGAAGATATCACAGAGGATGAAGTATCTGATGTTGCAGACATTGTCCGCAATTCAGATAAAGACAGTGTGGTGCTTACTGTTCACAGAGAAGGTGAAGAAGATGCCATGGAAATCACAGTCCCTGTTACAGATGTGGAATTACCGTCTGTTTTCCATGAAATGCTGGATTCTAAAATCGGCTACATCCGCATTACACAGTTTACAGGCGTTACCGGCGAACAGTATCAGGAAGCTTTTGATGACCTGCAAAAACAGGGAATGGAGAAAATGATCGTGGATCTCCGCGATAATCCGGGTGGACTTCTTGATTCTGTCTGTGATGTCCTGCGGAAAATCCTTCCGGAAGGACTGATCGTTTACACCGAAGATAAGGACGGAAACAGAGAAGAGGAAAAATGTGATGGCAAAAACGAACTCCGGATTCCGCTTGCAGTCCTGGTAAATGAAAGCAGCGCCAGTGCATCAGAGATTTTTGCCGGTGCAGTGCAGGATTATGGTATTGGAACGATCGTCGGAACAACCACTTTCGGAAAAGGCGTGGTACAATCCATCCGCCAGCTCTCAGACGGAAGCGCCATTAAACTGACTGTTGCCAATTACTACACTCCAAAAGGAAACAACATCAACAAAACAGGAATCAAACCTGATATAGAGGTTTCTCTGGATACCCGTCTGCTGAATAAGAATAAAGACGAGATTACTCATGAGGAGGATAATCAGCTGCAGGAAGCGATTAAGGCAGTTGAGAAGGAAAAGTAGTTGTTTGGCTGATAGTTTGATGTTATACTGTATATATCTGTATTTATAATAGAAGCATTTTTATTATAGATGAAAAGCCCATTACTGAGCAGACAGCGGATTTTGCTTCGTAACTGAAAAATAGTCAAGCGGATATTCGCAATTGAAGCAGGGGACTTACTTGATTCGGTTAAACAGTTAATGGGCAGAAAGTGAAAAATATCAGAAAAAAGAGGGCGACAACATGAGCGAATATGTGATCACCACCGACAACAATTCAGATCTTCCGGAGAAATATCTCAAAGACCATGGAGTAGGCTGCATGTATCTCAGTTATTCCATGGATGGAAAAAATTATACACATGGAAATTTCCTTCCGGAGCATGAATTTTATGAGGCAATGAGAAACGGTTCCATGCCAACCACAGCACAGGTAAATCCTGAAAATGCAAAAGCACTGCTGGAGCCTTACCTGAAAGAAGGAAAAGATATTCTTCATATTGCATTTTCCTCTGCCTTAAGCGGTACATACAATAGCAGCCGTATCGCAGCAGAGGAACTGATGGAGGACTATCCGGACCGCAAGATCATCGTGGTAGATTCTCTTGGCGCTTCCCTTGGTCAGGGGCTTCTGGTTTACCTTGCACAGGAGAAGAAAGAGCAGGGAGAAGATCTGGAGACAGTTGCGAAATGGGCAGAAGAGAACAGGCTTCATATGGTACACCTTTTTACAGTCAACGATTTAAATCACCTATACCGCGGAGGCCGCATTTCCAGAACTACTGCAGTAGTAGGAAGCATGCTGAATATTAAACCGGTTCTTCATGTAGACAACGACGGAAAACTCACTGCCATCGGAAAAGTCCGCGGCCGTAAAAAATCCCTTCAGGAGCTGGTAAAGCTTATGGATGAGAAAATCGGCAGCTATCATGACACCTGCCATACCATCTTTATCAGTCATGGCGACTGCGAAGAAGATGCAAATTATGTGGCAGAGAAAGTAAAAGAAAAATACCAGATCAACACGATTATCATGAATCAGGTAGGAGCCACCATCGGCGCTCACTCAGGTCCGGGAACAATGGCGTTGTTCTTTGTGGGAGATGAAAGATAAATTAGTTTTTTTTGTAAAATGGTTTCATGGTATCATTATCCTGCGGGAAGATAAATGATACTGTGGAACCACTTTTGATATTACAGGAGAATTTTATGAAATTATTAAAAAAAGCATTCGCATTCACATTTATATTTATGCTGAGCGTTTCAGGACTGACAGGATATCAGGTAAACGCCTCAGAGGAGCAAAAACATCTGGATATCCTGTTCACCCATGATCTGCATTCTCATTTGAACAGTTTTCAAACGATTGTAGACGGGACACAGCAGGAGACCGGCGGGTTTGCCCGGCTGAAAACATTGATCAATGAGCACGAGAAAGAGAATACAGATACACTCATATTGGATGGCGGAGACTTCTCCATGGGAACTCTGATACAGACTGTATATGACACAGAGGCCGCCGAACTGCGGATGCTTGGATATCTGGGCTGTGATGTGACAACTCTGGGAAATCATGAATTTGATTACGGCTCCGATGGTCTGGCAGATATGCTGAACGCCGCAGTCAGTTCAGGCGAAAACCTTCCCAGGATGGTTGTGTGTAATGTGGACTGGGATGCAATGAAAAAAGCCGGCCTCAGTGAAGGACAGAAACAGATTTATGAAGCATTTCAGACATATGGAGTAAAAGACTATACGGTAATTCAAAAAGGTGATGTAAAGATTGCAGTACTGGGTGTTTTCGGCAAGGATTCTCTGGATTGCGCTCCTACCTGCGAGCTTCTTTTCGAAGACCCGTCAGAAGCAGCCAGAGAAACAGTAGAGGAAATAAAAAAGAACGAAGATGTAGACATGATCGCCTGTGTATCACACAGCGGAACATGGGAGGACGAAAAAGTATCAGAGGACGAAATCCTTGCAAAGAATGTTCCGGACATTGATCTGATCGTCAGCGGACATACCCACACACAGTTGGCAGAACCAATCCTGCAGGGAGATACCTGCATCGTATCCTGTGGAGAATATGGGAAAAACCTGGGAACAATTTCTATGACTCAGAAAGAGAATGGACGATGGGAACCGGATACCTATGAGCTTGTTCCGGTTACGGATAAAATCAAGGCGGATGAGGCCACACAGAAGAAAATAGATGAATTGTCAGATACTGTTGACACCAATTATCTTTCCAATTTTGGTTACACCAGAGAGGAAATTCTGGCAGAGAATGATATTGAATTCAACAGCCTCAGTGAGATGGAAACAAAGCATGAGGAGTTAAATCTGGGAGATATCATATCAGATGCTTATGTATATGCAGTAGAGAATACAGGAGACTCTGACGGAGAAAAAGTAGATGTTGCAATCGTACCTGCCGGAACTGTAAGAGATACTTATACAAAAGGCGATATAACAGTGGAGCAGGTATATAATTCCTTTTCGCTGGGAACAGGAAAAGACGGACTGGCAGGTTATCCTCTGATCAGTGCATATTTAACGGGAAAAGAACTGAAAACAGTGGCAGA
>NZ_JBWJVP010000301.1:0-10388 GCF_056339915.1 Blautia sp. ZXY-1-B12
AAAATCACCTTTATCCATGTCTGTACATAACCACAGCCATCGATTCTGGCGGCCTCTTCAAGTTCCCTTGGAATATTGTCATAATAATTCTTTATTACAAAAAAACTGACTGCAATTCCACTGCAAGAATAGATTAGAATCAGAGCTGACCTGGTATCATATAGATGCAGACGATTCACCAGGTTATACACCGGATAGGTAAGTGCAGTTGCAGGAATAAACATTGTAGAATACAAAAGCACATTCACCAGAGCTTTTCCCCTAAATTCCATCCTCGCCACCACATAGGCAGACATGGAAATCATAATAACACTAATTAAAACCGAAATACCTGCAACAAATAAACTATTTCCAAAATATCTCAAAACATGTAAATCTCTAAATGTAGAAACATAGCCGTCCAGGCAGATGGATTCCGGCAGTTGGAAGCCAGGTCTTGCCATAGGATCTTTTTTCAGACTGGAAAGAATCAGCCATCCCAAAGGAACCAGCGCCACGATCAGAGCCCACGCAAGACAGATGTAAGTCACAATTTTTGTTCCTGTCGGCATACTGCTGACACCTTTCCTCGTATTTGTTTTTTTCATATTTTCCCTCTTTTCTTACTATTTCTCTTTCTTAAAGGAAAGACTATATACAAAATTGATCATCAGAATAATCACCATTCCCGCAAGAATCTGAATCATAGCCACCGCATTAGCGCGGCCAAACTGAGTTCTTGGACTGGTAATCGCAAGCTCGCGAATAATGTAACTGATACTGTAGGTCCCTGCTGCTCCTTTTGTCAGGAAATAAACCTCGTTATAAAGAAGAAAGCCAGAAGTGGCTGCAAGAACAGACACTGTTTTCAAAGTCCCTTTAATCATAGGAATGGTAATATGCCAGTCTTGTCTCAGACCGCTTGCTCCATCTAACATGGCGGCTTCTTTTATTTCTTCCGGCACCGCCATAATATTTCCCAGAATCATCAACGTAGTCGTTCCGGTAAAGAAAATATACGCACAAGTCATTGCTGCAAAAGCAGGTCCTTTCAAAAGCAAAATATTATCATTAAAGTTTTTATTAAAAAGACGAATAATCGGATTAATAATTCCGTAAGATGGATTATATAACTGCAAAAATATGATACCCATTGCAGCAGTTGAAATCATATTCGGAATAATATATATATTTCGTATGAATTTAATACCTTTTACTTTTCTGGACAAAGCCAGCGCGATCAATGTTGCAACGGGAATTTGCACTACAGCTCCCAGTAATGCCCAAGTGGTAGAATTTTTCAAAGCTTCCCAAAAAAAAGGATATTTATTAAAAATATAATCATAATTGTCCCATAGATTGCTCCATCCGAAAAATTCCGGGCTGGTAATATTTGTATAATCCCATTTACAAAAAGATGTGATAAACACTGTAATAATGGGATACAGATAAAATATACAAAACGCAATCAGCGTAGGTGCAAGAAATGCAATGATAAAGCCTTTTTTTCGTGTATTTAGTTTCGTCTTTCTTTTTTTCACAGCATTTTGATTTTTCAAATCGATACCTCCAAAAAGGAAGGGATTCCTCCCTCCCTCTTTTATTTCATTCATAGTTTCTGTTTACCACAGCTATCTTCTGTGTTCCTTCCAGTTAAGCAACCAGTGCGATCAGTTCTGTCTGCAGTGCAGCAAATCTTGCATCAATATCTGTTCCTGATACTGCACACTCCATCAATGCATTGATAATAGCTTTGTCAACATCAGAGCCCCAGGTATAGTTCATATCAATTACTATAGTGTCAGCTTCATTTACCTGTGAGCAAGCCTGAGCAAGCTTTTTAGTTGCTGCATCATCACTGCTTTCAGCCAGCGAATTTAAGTCTACAGTTGTATTACATGGGTTTGCCTGTACGCCTGTAAATATCTTTTCTTGAACCTCAGTGCTTGTCATATATTTGATAAATTCAAGTGCAAGTTCTGTTTTCTCATCACTCATGTTATTTGCAACAGCAAGTCCGCCGCCGGCAGAAGCAATCGCAATGTTTCCAGGGAATAAAGAAGGTTCAATTGCATCTGTTAAAGAATCATCAATTCCGCTTGCATTCCATACGCCATTAAAAAGGACTCCAGCTTTTCCATTTGTGTTAAATTCAGCCATAAGATTTCCATTATCGTCTGTTGTATGCTCAGAACCATTTGCCTGGTCCAGGCTTGCAGCTGTCTTGAAAGCGTTTGCAAATTCATCTGAATTAATCGTATCTTCTGTCAGCTCACTTTCCAGCATTTTTCGGCCTTCCTCTGTAGAAGCCATAACCGTATTTACAATATAACTGGAGCCCTGTCCTGCAATATATCCATAAACATCTTCATCTAAACCGCGGATTTTCTCCATCGCTTCTCCAAAGGAATCCCAATCAGCAAATGCATCCTCTGTGATTCCCGCCTTCTCAAAAATATCAGAATTATACCATAAGCCACGGCTCTCAATCTGATCATGCACTGCATAAATATGGCCGTCTACGTCATGCTGTGTATAATTCAGTCCTACTGCATCCTGAAGTCCGTTCTCATCGATATATGGCTTCAGATCGTAAACAAGATTCTGGGAAAGTGCAGCCTGCGGAACTCCACCGCCTCCGATATCTACCAGATCCGGGAATGAACCGCCAGCAACCTGAGCACTTACAATGTCATCTCTGTTCTCTACTGCAATAGGTTTGAAAGTAACAGAATCATCTGCATGTTCCTTGGCAAATTCATCATAAATATCTCTCATTACCTGTGCTGCTGCCCACTCGCTCTCATCCTGATAATATCCGTGATAAAATTCCAGAACATTGTCATCTGCATAAGCAGTTGTTCCGAAACCAACCAGTGCAGTAGTCCCCATTGCTGCTGCCAGTAAAACACTTACCATCTTTTTCTTCATTTTAAAAATCCTCCTTCATAATTTATATGTCTTTGCTTTAACTGTTCTTATTCTATCGTTATTTTTAGTATTTTTGAATGAATATGATTTGTATTTTACAGATTTTTATTGACATTTTCACAATAAAAACAGGGAAAATATTTACCACCTGGCAATATTTTCCCTGTTTTTATTATTTCTGTTCTGTTTTATTTGTAACTTTTGTCCTATATTTTCATTTCGCCTAAATGTTCTAAAAAGATTTCCGGGGAAACTTTATTTGTAAGCTCCCGGAAAATATTTTCTGTAAAATAACTTTTCTGACTTGCTGACCACAGATTATCCGGAACTTCAATTTTATTCTGTGCACTTAGCACAAGAGAGGCTGCCTGAAACAGTCGTGGCATATCCTCCTTATAAGTATCCAGAACCACCTGACTATTAGCTGGAATCTGCTCCGTCTCCTCCAGAATTCTGGTCTGCACTTTTCTACTTAACATATATTTCAGAAAGCGGACAGAGGCCTCCTCCTTTTGTTCATTTTGGCTTTTTCCAAGGACATAGCCAAGACATGCCGACTCACAGGACATCTTTTTCTCTGAAAACGTAGGAAGTAAGGCATATTTGGCATTGATGTTCTCTGAAATCATGGAGGCACCCCACACACCATTTACATAAACTGCCAGCTTTCCTTCATTAAATAGTCTGGTTTCATCCAGATAACTATATCCTGCATTTTCCGAAGTAGAATATGCATAAATTTCTTTTAAGTCGTTTAATGATGTCTGTGCTTTTGTATTCCAATCCCCACTGTTACCTGCTCCATTTTCCAATAGCATATGATCTATGAAATAGAGATAGCCTTCTGGCGAAGTCTGAAGCGGTTTTATCTCATTTTCCTGACTTTTTGCCCACTCTCTCACCTTGTAACACATTGCCCGGAAAGCATCCCAGCTTTCAGGAAGTTCCTTCACCCCCGCAGCATTCAAAATATCCTCATTATACCAGTAACCACCACTCAACAAAAGTACATCTGCAACGGTAAACAGCTGTCCAGCTTCCGTCGTCCAATAGTTTAGATTTGTTTTGGAAATATCTGCTGCAAATTCCTCATCCGATTTCAGATATTGCATAATATCCAGTGCCATATCATTTTGTACAATAAAATCATACGTTGTATTTCGTCCCATTCCGCCAAAGGAAATCACATCTGGCATATCTCCAACCATAATCATGTCTTCAACTTTTCGTAGCATTTCCTCTCTGGTAGGCATGGGAATTAACTGCACCTCAATATCCTGATTTTCTTTCTGGAACCCATCATAAATATCTCTCATGGCAACATGATCCTGACCGGTTCCGCCCCATGCATGAATGATTGTAATTGTCACCGGCTCTATTTTTTTCTTCACACACCCCGTCGCCGCCAACAACAAAAGCAGCAAAAATCCAGCCATTAAGGTTTTATTCTTTTTCTTCATTTTGCTCTCTTTTCCTGAATTCTTTTGGAGATACGCCAGTTATTTTTTTGAACATCTTTGAAAAATAGCCGGCATCCTCCACTCCTACAGCCTCTGAAATCTCATAAGTTCTCATATCTGTAGTTCGTAGATATTCTTTCGCAGCCTCTACACGTCTGTTCAAAATATCATCAAAAAGATTGATACCCTTTTTATTTTTATAATATCTGCTTAAATAACTGCGGTTCACATGTAAAGTATCTGCAATATCATCTAAGGTAATCTTTTTACAATAATTCTTCTCCACATATTGATCAATCTGACGAAGTAGTGATTCCGGCTCATTCGATTTCAGTTTTTCCTCTATCTCAATTTCTTTTTTCAGCTTTAAAAGATTCCCAATGGCCTTTTCTACAGCACCTGGAAGCTCATCCATGATGGATATTTTCAGTACGTATTCACATGCACTATATTTAATTGCACATTTGGCATACTCAAAATCTGAATATGCGGTAAGAATAATCACCTGTGTTTCCGGACTTGTTTCATATAAATATTTACATATCTCCAGACCATCCGCTCCCGGCATCTTAATATCCGTGATCACAATATCCGGCATTTCCTTCTGAAGCTCATCCAGAAGTTCCTGACCATCGCTGGCTGTCTTCTCCAGAATACAGTTCATTTTCTCCCAGTTGATCAGCTTTTGCAAAGCTTCCCTGATATATGCTTCATCATCGGCTGCTATTACTTTCCACATAGTTTTCCCCTCTTTCAATCGGAACTATAATCTCAATTTCAGTTCCTTTTCCAATTTCACTCCATACATTAAATTCATAGGTATCCCCATACAAAATACGAAGCATTTTCTTTGTATTTTCCCATCCCACATGGGTATGTTCTATTCTCTGTGATGGCTTTTCTTCTCTTTCAATCTGATTCAGATCTACCCCCACTCCGTCATCCTTCACCCAGATATGAAGCTTCTCCTTTTCATATAACAACACTTTCAGATTCCCTTTTTCCCTCTTTGGTTCCAGACCGTGCGAAACAGCATTCTCTACCAGCGGTTCTATAAGAAGACGGGGTATCAGATTCTGGTTGATTCTCTCATCCTCCAGGATTACTTCATAGGAAAGCTTCTCCTGATAACGACTCTTTTGAAGATACAAATAGAACTGAACAATTTCCAGTTCCTCTTTTACCTTAATCTTAATTTCTCTTTCACGAAAAATCTTCCCCTGCATCAGCTTAGAAAAAGCATTCAACCCATCGTAGACTTCCTCGTTTCCTGCCATTTTAGCTTTCAGACTGAGCATAGCCAGAATATTAAACTGAAAATGAGGATTTATCTGAGCCTGAAGATATTTCACCTGAGATCTGGCTGCCACGATTTCTTTTTCGTAAACCTGAGTAATCAGATATTCAATTCGGTCTGCCATTTCATTAAAAACAATTCCCATATCATGAAATTCCCGTATGGAAGAATCCTCCATACGTACATTCAGATCTGGTTTTCCAAAAGCCTGTATGCTCTCTATCATCTGTGTAACCGGCTTAGTAAAACGATAACTTGTCACATATGCTACCAGGAATGCGATTACAAGCACCACTACAAGCAACACAAGCATAATAAAAATAGTGGGTTTTAAAATGGAAAAAATATTATTATAGCTTACGCTGATTGCCGTCCATATTCCAAAACCACATGAGTTACCATAACCAATGACTTTCATTCCATCCAGATTTTTGGTACCGCTCCAAGTATTTCCTGCAGACTGAAGTTTACTTACCTGCGATTTTTCTCCCATAAACGCAAGAATCTGATTGTTCTTATCCCACACTGCCCAGTTACCACCATTGTAATCCTCTGCCGCTTTCAAAACTCTTTCCACTGCATTTTGGCTAATCTGTACGATTCCTGTTCCTTTTTCTTCCATACTGTCGTCATAAATCCGGAAAAAAATATTCATTTCCTCATTATCTGAAAAACAAATATATTGATTTTTCTCACTTTTAAACTCTTGCTGCATACTCTCGTATTTTCTCTTCAGTTCCCGCTCCGCAGCAATAGTTGTAGCATAATAGTGTTCGTAAATACAGTCATCATTATTGTTAAACAGATAAATTCCTGTGACAAAAGGCAACTGGCGATCTACCATATTGCGCTCAGAAAACAATTCCATGCTATAGGAAAGTTGGGGCTCAATCTGATTCAGATCATATTCCGTATTCTGAAAAAACTCATCCAGCACAGTATTATGACGAATTGCAATCACACTATCTTCAATAAACTGCATATGCGCCTCATACTGCTGACTGGTATTTCGAAGTACATATTCTATATCTTCCTGTGTTTTTTGAAAAAAGAATGAGAAAAAAACATAAAAGACTACCGCACACACAGATAGCAACGTACACGCAGATGCCAGTATCATTAAAATAGTAAGCTCCCGTTTCAGAGTATAGATTTTCTTCATTTTTCATTATCCCTAAATATAATTTTATTGCACCTGAATTTATTATAGAAAAACTTTCCGAAACATGCAATCAGTTTATCTGTGAAGTTTCTGATGTAGTAATTTGCCCGATGGATATACAGGGCTTTGCCGTCGATCATGAGTTTGGTCATTTTTGGAAGGTCTTCCGGAGCTTCCCAGTATACGTCATCCCCGGAAAAAGCCGCTATGGGCTGTCCTAACTGGGATTTGATGACCACTACACGTGATTTACCAAAATCATTCTTATATTTGTTTAATACCCGGGCAATGGATGCAGGGCTTCCTCCTCCATTGCTGCTGATCTCTTCCAGGGAAAAGTCGACTTCCGGTTCCAGTCCTTTCTGGACAAAGATGCAGGTATCCCCGCAGCTTTCGATCTCTTTTCCATCAATGGTGATGGTGATGACCGAAGACAGATCATAGCCGGTGATCGTTTTTCCCTCACTGTCAAAGCTTGTG
Organism: Blautia sp. ZXY-1-B12; assembly: GCF_056339915.1. NCBI lineage: Bacteria > Bacillati > Bacillota > Clostridia > Lachnospirales > Lachnospiraceae > Blautia > Blautia sp. ZXY-1-B12. Next base: position 7,310 of record NZ_JBWJVP010000301.1, read on the forward strand.
GTTTCGATCTTGTTTCCGGTAATACTGATCTTATTCCCGGATGTTTTGAGTGTCTGGCTTCTATAGTTGTCATAGGTGTAGATGGAATAGCTGTTTCCCATCAAAGAACCATGCAGGTCATTGATGGCGGACTGCCATTTTGCACAGCCGGATAAAAAGACCATGAATATGAATGAAACCAAAAGCAATAAACGTGATTTTTTCTTCATAAATATCTCCTTATGTTGATTAGTTGTAATCTCATCTGTAGTCATTATTGTTCCGAAAAAGATCTCAGATAGTCCGGCACCAGACCGGCACTCCTCTTCTGCTCTTCTGTCATGATCTTTCTGATGAAATCTGTATGCACCAGACCATCCTTGCATGGAAGAGAGATCTTGGTCCTCAGGATATTTCCAGTGTTCAGTTTTGTGGTGTAGTTGTATCTGCCGGAAATGGATTTTCTTATGGAGACAGCGATATATCTTCCAACCAGCCAGTCAAAATCAGGCAGTGTATTCTTTTGGGGGATCAACATCTTTAAGTGCGCAAACCCGATGAAATCCTTTTCCTGGTAGAAAACAGGACTGCCGCCGATGGTATCACTCAACGTGATCACATTTCCTTTGTTACAGGCTTCTAGTCTGCTGTATCCCTTTACCCCGTTATTTAACGCAGTATTTGTGATCACCGGCACTGTTCCGTCTGCATCATACAGATCGGCTTCCGGCACTCCGCGGTAATAGATACTGTTCTGCACCTCAAACAGCTCCTCTATGGAAAACAGCTTCCTATCCGCAGAAATCTCCCCATCACCCTCTGGTTTGAGAAGGTCTTTGATCTTCTCCAGCAGGGCATTAGCCACTTCAGAGGAAAGACCTTTTCTTGTTACCTTTCCATCGATCTTTAAATGTGATTCATAATTCCAGTCACATCCGGAATCTGTGATCTGATCAAGGATGACCGGGATCCCCGGATACACCCTCTTTTCCTTACAGGTTTTTACCAGATCAGAGTATAGTCTCCAGACATCCCTGCTATATTTAAAGCCGCGTTTTGTTCTTTTACATCCGTCATTGCGGAAATCAACAAACAGCACGTTTTTCTGGAAATCATGCGGAATATGGGCCCGGAAAAGGTAGATGCTTGTCTGTACCTTTGCATTGGGGGAAAACAGGTCTATTGGCATCTTGATACTGCACAGCAGTGTATGATGTGCCAGTATTTCTCTGGCTGATACAGATGTCATGCCGCCTCCGGCACTGTCCTGGATGATCACTGCACCTTCCCCGCCTTCTTTTAACATGTCCAGTCCATAAGAAAGGAACGGGAGTCCGTTTTCCTCGCAAGTGAAATTCGGACTGATGAGGAGCTTATCGTATTCCTTATCCTCCGAATACAGGAATGTGTTGCCCAGGACGACTGCTTCCGCAGAGATCCCCATGAGGATCATATTGGATACTGCAAGAGCTGCCATCCGCGGATTGATCTCAATCCCCCGCAGCTAGTCTTTCTTTAACTGAAGACCTGGATTACTGGAGCGCATTTCATCATAAGCGGCTACCATCCCTCCACTGCCTGCGCAGACATCCAGTACTTTGTCTGTATCTTTCACATGGATCAATTTTGCCATGAGATGGCAGATGTAGGATGGAGGCGACACCTTGCCGTTTTCCGTTGCCATCTGTACCGTATATTTCAAAAACTTCCCGAAAAGTTCCCCTATGGAATCCATTCTGTCAGAAATCCGGAAGATATTCTGGTAGATGAAACAAAAGATATACTGTGTGTAGCTCCCATGCAGCTTTTCAAGGTATCTGTCTCTTTCCGGATCAGATGTCAGTACCTGAAACTCTCTTGCTGTCATCTGATACATCTCTGGGGAAAGCAGGTCTTTTAAGAAGGCCATCAGATGCCTGTATATATAGTGGCTGGCGGTATCCTCTGTAGCGTACAGGGAATCCGGGGTCAGCACATGCATCGCCAGAAGCATTCCGCTGGCATAGACTGCCCGGTCGGAAGCATTGATGTGGGCTACATGCATGATCTCGTTTAATTCCGCAGCAGCTTTTTTGAGTACTTCGTATTCTTCCATATTTTTTCCTTCACAAAAATTATCGATCGCCATATCTGTTCTCCTTTCGTATGTACGGTCAGGATACCATGATATGGAAGCCAGTTGTTTTCATACGAAAATATTACCACAGATAAGCAGGAACTGCAAAAAGAAAGACCATCCGCGGATGGCCTTAATACAATCCCATATTTTCTCCAAAGAAGGAAATCTGTCCAAAATCTCCCTGCAGCTTCGACCTCAGATTAGAGTTCCTTGAAAGCATGGAGATTGTTTTTACTGCTTTGTATATCGCATTCCGCTGTCCCTCCAGGAACAGGTATTTCTTTGCACGTGTAACTCCGGTGTACAGGAGGTTTCTTTCTAGCATGACAAAGTGGCTGTACAAAAACGGCATGATCACAGCAGGAAACTCGGAACCCTGTGATTTATGGATCGTGATCGCATAGGCAGGATCCAGGTTTTCAAGGTCGTTCCGGGAATAAGTCACGTAAGGGTTTGGGCCATGGGCTCCTATTCCTTCATCCTCCTCTTCGTCCTCCTCATCCATATCCCAATAATCCAGCCAGAATTTGCTATCCGTTTCCTGTTTGTCCGTATCAAGGAATTCGACTTTCAGGAGTTCTTTTTCTAAATTGACTGCCACGATATACCCAATATCGCCATTAAATACTCCTTTCTCATAGTCGTTCTTCGTCTGCATGACACGGTCTCCCTTCCTGTATGAATATCCTTCAAATGCAATGGACGGACCTTCCGGGTTTAAAGCTTCCTGGGCAAGTTTGTTCAGGGCTATTGTTCCGGCACTGCCGTTCCTCATTGGGGCAAGGATCTGGATATCTCTAGGCTGGATATGGTACATATTTGGAATCGTATCCGTCAGAAGTTTTATAATGGCCTGTGCAGTCCGCTCTGCGATTTCCGAGGCTTCCAGTTTTTCCCCTTTTTTGTCCATTATTTCCAAAAAGAAATCATTTTTCGGATCCGAATCGTCGATCACCGGGAAGAGACCGTCATTGATCCTGT
>NZ_JBWJVP010000302.1:0-9435 GCF_056339915.1 Blautia sp. ZXY-1-B12
CGATCTGCTTGCCTACATTATTCTTTGTAGCTTCTGCAAATTTTGTTTTACCACTGTTTTCTCCATCAGAAGTAAGAGTAAGACTTACCACATATTCCTTTGCACTTGTGTTCTGATTCTGGATTGCACCACCCTGGGCATCTGCTATCATCAGAACCTTCCAGAACAACACTTCCCGGATTCCTTGATCTCATCAATAGTTCTGGAGAGAACATATCCATCCTGTCCTGTAGTAAAGTTCTGGTTTCCGTCAGCATCTTCTTTTGTGATGAAATACAGGGAACCTGGTTTACCCCAGATCATTCAGAATAGTATCTGCATCTGTAACACCAGGAATTTCAACTGTAATACGGTCTGATCCTCCCTGGTATACCTGGAGCCTCAGTACTGTACTGCTCTACACGCTTCTGAAGCTTGTAGATCGTATCTGACATCTCTTCGCTTGTCGGATTGCTCTCCTTAGCCTGGTAGGTAATGCTGACACCACCGGCAAGATCAAGACCCGTGTTGATATGTTTTGCTGCACCGGTTCCGGTAGGACCGATACCTACGGCTGCAGTAAAGCAAAAGAACACAGTCAGGATCAGTGTCAGAAGCAGCACTACGATTCCTTTACTTTTCTTCATAGTTCTTTTCCCTTCTTGATTTTTTGTCCGCGGTCATGTTCATCCGCCTGCCAGCCATTTTCTGTTATGATAACAGCCGACGGCGGTATCAGTCAGACAGATTACTGCCCACTAATCACATGCCAGTGCGGCTTTTATCATGATGGCACACTCCACACGTTTTCTCTGGAGTTCGCATCCGATTTCATAATTGCCTTTGATATCTCCCTGGAAATGGAATGCATTTGCCGCACATCCGCCACTACAGTAGAAACGTGCGAAGCAGTCTTTGCAGTCTTTCTTTGTGTAAACGTTGCATCCGCCGAATTCCTTCTGGATTTCCGGCTTTGTGATGCCTTCGTCTACATTTCCCATGAGATACTGTTCTTCACCAACAAACTGGTGACATGGGTAAAAATCACCCCAGGGTGTTACAGCCAGGTACTCTGTTCCTGAACCGCAGCCTGACAGTCTCTTGTATACACAAGGGCCACCTGTAAGGTCGATCATAAAATGAAAGAAGTTAAATCCTTTTCCCCTCTTTCTCTCTTTTAATCATTTCTTTTGCAAGAGTATCATACTCTTCCATGATCTGGGGGATATCCTCCTCGCGGATTGCATATTCCTCCGTATCAGCCGCAACTACAGGCTCTACAGAAATCTGTTTGAATCCAAGATCTGCCAGAATGCGGAGCACCATCCTTGGAGAAATCAAGAGTATGGTGAGTAAAAGTACCTCTTACATAATACTTGTCCTGATTTCTGGATTCTGCAAACTTCTGGAACTTCGGCATGATCAGGTCATAGCTTCCTGCACCTTTTCTGAATGGACGCATGTAATCATGTACTTCCTTACGTCCGTCCACACTCAGTACAACGTTGCCCATCTCTTTATTGCAGAATTCCATTACTTCATCATTCAGAAGAACTCCGTTTGTTGTTAAAGTGAAACGGAATTTCTTATTGTGAAGCTTTTCCTGCTCTCTGCCATATTTTACCAGATTTTTTACAACCTGCCAGTTCATCAGCGGCTCGCCGCCAAAGAAATCTACTTCCAGGTTTTTTCTGGAACCGGAGTTCGCGATCAGGAAATCAAGAGCTTTTTTGCCGACTTCATAGGACATAAGAGCTCTTCTGCCATGATATTCGCCTTCTTCGGCAAAACAATAACGGCAGGCCAGATTGCAGTCATGAGCAATGTGCAGGCACAATGCTTTTACAACGGTCTGCCGGTTATTTGAAAATTCTTCAATTACATTCTCATAAACATCTTTTGTAAAAAGCATTCCATCTTCTTTCAGCTTATTACATTCTCTTACAGATGTCTCAATATCTTCTCTGTTATATTTGTTTTCCAGTTTCTCTGCAATAGCTTCTGTGCCAAGGCCCTCTTCCAGATATGGAAGAACCTCATATGTAACCTCATCTACCAGATGGATGCATCCACTGTTGATATCCAGTACAATATTAAAGCCATTGCTTTTATAACGGTGAATCAGACTCATTTTACTAAAATCCTTTCTAAGCGTAAGATAGCAGCCGGAATAAAAGTTCCGCTGCTTATCTCATTTCTCCATAGCTGATCTTATTTCTGCTCGCAGCTCTGGTTTCCTACTGTACAGGAAGTTTTACATGCGGACTGGCAGGAAGTAGTCCGGCACTCGCCACATCCACCTTTTTTTACAGTGTTCTGTAAATTCTTTGTATTCAGGGTTTTGATATGTTCCATAACTCTATCCTCCTTATGTAATTATATTCTTGGCATAGTATATCATATATCTTCTCATTTTAAAAGCTTTTTTTTACGACAGCATTCCACCCAGTGTTCCACCGCCTGTGCACATAAAAAATGTTGTAACTGCATGAGCTGCACTCATATCCCAGCCGCCTTTTGCCATAACAGAGACAGTCAACAGTAATACATAGTAAGCCAGACCTGTGATAACACCCCACAGATATTTGTCTTTACGCACAATTTTGCCGGCCATAAAGCCTCCCATGAAACATGCAAGTACATAAATTATAATAATCCCCGCATCTACAGCTGTTTCTCCCAGATCAAAAGCAAACAGTACCAGGGCCAAAAGCAGTAATGCCACTCCTGTTAATGCATATGCAAATAATAGTGATTTCAAAATTGCTCTGACTTTCATTGCTTCCCCTCCTGTTAAACTATATGGGGGAGGAATCAGTGTTATTCTTTTATTTCTTTCTCTTTTTTATAAATACAACCACACCGGCGATCACTGCAGCTGCCACAAACAGTATCACAAACGGCATAATTGATGTTGTATCTCCGGTATTTACTGTATTGTTATTTTTCACAGCTTTATTTTCCGCTGAATTATCATTCTGATCAGAAGAAGAATCATTATTGCTGTCAGAACTGTCATTCATAGATACTGTATTGTTCTTTCCGGAATCAGAGCTCTGACTGTCGGAGGAAGCCGGTGCAGGAGTTACCGCATCTGTGTCGTCCGTATCATTCCCCGCATCAGGTCCTACTAATTGTCTGCTTCCTGCAATTCCAAATGGACTGAAAGAATGTGTGCTGAATACCATAATACCATTCTCTACACTCGGAATAATCGTCTCAGTTGCCCCGTTATCCAGGAGATGTTCGATAGTATACTGATATCCGGATTTTACCGGCACAGTAACACTGATATAATCTCCATTAGGGATCTCATATTCTGTATTATTCTTAAGATCCCAGAGTTCAAATTCATAAGACTGGAAAATCATTGCATCTGATTCATTGGTAAACTGATAGCTGTCACCGCTTGAAACTCTGAACTGTACATACCATGGAAGATTAACTCCGCTTACTGTAATACCGTCGCAGGTATGATTAAGTGCGGCCCTCTCTTCTTTTTCTTCATCAGAAAGAGAATCCTCTGCATCTGTAGGACGGTCATCCTTATCGTCCGGCAGAACAGGATTATCAAAGATATTATCATCTGCGCCATCTTCATCATCTTTCTTCGTATCTTCTTTATCCTGTGTCATATCATCTGCAGGTTCCAGCTTACCGGTAGTTTCTGTATCTTTATCCGTCTTATCTGCATTGCTGTTATTATCTTTGTCGTTTTTATTATCTGTTTTATCTTCTTCAATCTTACTCTCTTCATTGTCTGTATCAGTTTTATTATCCTGATCTGATTTACTTTCCTTATCTTCTTTATTGTCTGTATCAGCGTTTTCATCTGCGGCAGGTTTTTCTGACGAAGTTTCAGGCGTTTCTGTTGGATGCTGCATTTTCTGTTGGATCTGTTTTACCTGAGCCTTCTGTCTTATCAACATTATCACCATCCGTAATACTGTTCACTATTACATTGATGTAACCGACAACCGCGCCGCTCTCCGGATCCCATCCATCCACATGGCTTAAATCCTGCCCTTCTGCCGGTATAAGAAGTACCTCACAGCTCTGTACACGCTGTGCAGGAACGAAACTTCCATCTGCCCATTCAAAAGTTCCATATTCCGTTGCCGGAAGTTCTACATCCGCAAGTTCTACAGGCTTATCAAGCGTGATGTTGTCCGGAATCAGAGAAGACACAGTATTCTCCTGTGACTCAGCCGCACTGACCTGTCTTGTTACACCCGGTATATTATTTCCTGCAATCAAAGCCGCTGTTAAAGCCGCTGCCGCAAAAATACCCGTTCCTTTTAATTCATTTTTTCTTATTCTATTTATATTATTGGACATATCGCACCTCTATATTTATATTCGATTCTTATGTTTCCTGATAATCATTTTTTTACTTTCAGCCAAATATCAGTTCTCTTTTTACGTAATACAATAATATTACATATCTGTATATTATCAAACTTTTATCATTTTGTAAATATTCTGTAATGTTTTTTTTCATTTTAATCGAGTGAATTATAACACAAATCTTACTTTTTCGACAGTCCTCTTTTAAATTTTTTTATACTATCTTTGAACCAAAAGCTTTTTCTTGATTTTTTATATGAAATCATGTATATTTTGCTTAAATGTTTTATGATATGATTCAATCAATAAAGATAATCAAAAGGAGTGAATAAATCTTGGATTCAAGTATTGCCTTTCAGGCGGTGGCGATTCTGATACTGATCGCACTTTCTTCATTTTTTTCTTCTGCGGAAACCGCTATGACAACCGTAAATAAGATTCGGATACAGTCTCTTGCCGAGCAGGGCAACAAACGTGCTGTTATTCTGGAAAAAATAATTTCCAATTCCCCAAAGATGCTCAGTACCGTATTAATCGGAAACAACATTGTAAATATGTCTGTTTCTTCTCTCATGACTACACTCACCATAAAGATTCTGGGAAACGCATATGTAGGAATCACAACCGGCATCCTGACTCTGCTGATTCTCATTTTCGGTGAGATAACCCCCAAAAACCTGGCAACAATCCATGCTGAAAAATTGTCCCTGGCCTATTCAAGAATAATATACGGACTTATGATTCTCCTTACTCCCGTTGTTTTCATTGTAAATAAAATAACAGAAGGTGTACTGGTCATTCTGCATGTTAACCCGGACGAAAAGGCAAATGCCATGACTGAACATGAACTGCGTACCCTCGTCAATGTAGGTGAAAAAGACGGCGTCATTGAAAACGAAGAAAAACAGATGATCTACAATGTGTTTGATTTTGGCGATTCAACTGCAAAAGATGTCATGATTCCCAGAATCGACATGACCTTTATAGATATCAATTTTTCCTATGATGAACTTATGGCGGTCTTCAGTGAAGATATGCATACCCGTTTTCCGGTTTATGAGGACAACACTGATAACGTAATCGGTATTATCAATATGAAAGATCTTCTTGTTTATCCAAAGGACAAACCTTTTTCAATCCGCAACATCCTGCGTGAGCCTTATTTTACCTATGAATACAAAGCTACAGCAGACCTGATGATCGAAATGCGTAAAGCATCCGTCAATCTGGCAATCGTTCTGGACGAATACGGTGCCACAGCCGGTCTGGTCACATTGGAAGACCTGTTGGAAGAGATCGTAGGTGAGATTCGCGACGAATACGATGAGGATGAAGTCGAAGATATTAAAGAAATCCAGCCTGAAAGAGAATATGTTGTTCAGGGTTCTGCCAAGCTGGATGATATCAACGAAGCCCTCCATATTAATCTGGAATCTGAAGATTATGATTCTATTGGCGGATATATTATTGAACAGCTTGACTGCCTTCCCAAAGAGGGTCAGTCTGTCACACTTGAAAGTGGCATCCGCCTGGTTGTTGACCGTCTGGACAAAAACAGAATCGAACTTGTCCACATCTGGCTTCCCGAGAAGAAAACTGAAACAGAAGAACAGCCGTAACTGTCATCTCTCCAGCATCAGTGAAAATTGTTTCACGATTCTGGAGAGTTCTCCTGTAACCGCATCAATTCCTTCTTCGTTCTTTTTCCAGTTTTCTCTGGTAATTCCATCTGCATTCACAGGCACCACATAAAATTCTGTTTTCGGATACAAGAGCTGATAATACATCAGACATCTTCTTGCATGGTAAGATTTGCAGCACAAAATCGCTCTTTCTATTTCCAGTTCTGCATGATCTGTCACCTGTCTGGAATAAATTGCGTTCTCATAAGTAAAGGTTGCCTGGTCTTCTTTCAGGATTTTCTGATCCGGAACTCCGTTTTTTATAAGAACATCCCTGAGAAATTCCCATTCTGTTCCATATTCCTTATTATATACATTGCTTTTTTCAAGAACGCCTGAAAACTTTCCATTTACTACGCTGTATTTTCCACTGGGCAGAATCCAGTCCGCCATCCCTTTCTTAAACAATTCTGCTGCTTTTTCCGCCATCTGCGGATAACCATTTCCAGGGACAAAAATAATATCAGATTTTTCCGGCTTGTTTTCTGCAAAAATAAACTCTTCTGAACTTTTTAAAAATTTTTCATATACGTCATTCATCATTACTAACTCCTCGTTATCTGTTTTTTCTACAGCACCTCTCAAATAATGCGTTTGTAACAGTCCAACAAAATTTCACGCTCTGATGAACCGGAACAATATGCATTATTTACGAAGATTTCTATGGAATTTCTATAGATAGATACAGTGTACCATATTTTTTCTATTAACGTACAACCAAGTTAATTCTTAAAACTATATCCCCCACTGCTTATGTTACTGTTCACTCTGTTCACAGAAAACACCTCGCGGGATATTACCAGTGAACAGTAACCTACTTATTGCTTTTCGCAACCTCCGCAGGGGACTTATTTGATTCGGTTAAACAAAAAGTCCGCAGACTTCCAATATTTCCAGAAAGCTATTTTGTCACAATAATCGTACTGTAACCATCATCCCTCAGTCTCTGCTCCATATTTACTGCATTACCAATCTGCTGATAGGCACCTGTCTGAACTTTATACAATCCGTTTTCATGTAACATAAAAGAGGGATAACCTTTTTCCAGTAACTGATATAACATACGGTCCGCATTCTCTTTTTTTCTGAACGCTCCAGTCTGCACTCTGTAATAAAGCGGTTCCTGCACTGTTTCCTCATCCAGGCTTCCAAGAATCGCATCTGCAATTCCCTGAGCTATATCGCTAAACTTGTTATCAAACAGTTTATTATCTTCTTCGGAATTGATAAATCCGGTTTCTATTAAAAGAGCCGGCATCCTGGTTCGTCTGAGGACCACAAGTCCCGGCCGCTCTTTTACACCGATTTCGCGGAATCCCACTTCTCCCAGAGCTCCCAGAATATTCTCAGCCATCTGATATTTAATCCCGCTTTTATCATAAATCAGAACTTCCGCTCCATTATACTGGTTTTCCTTTGGACTGCTGTTTCGGTGAAATGAAATAAAGTAATCTACTCCTGCCTGATTTGCAAGCTGTGCCTTCTCAAAAGGTGTCTGATAGACATCACCGGTACGGGTATAAGAGATATCAATCCCTTTATTTTTTAAAATCTCACCTACCGCAAGAGCAAGTTTAAGATTGTCATTCTTTTCCTGTCTTCCCTTATATACGGCTCCCGGATCCTGACCTCCATGTCCGGCATCCAGCATGATCGAATATGCCATGACGACACTCTGCTTTCTTCATATACTCTTTATACTATATGAATTAAAAATATAATTGTGCAGGTCGCTTGACTTTTTTACACTAAAGCGTTATACTTTAAAACGTCACAGTCGAATAACTCGATGACATTATCCGAATCATTTACCAGTACTGCTTTCCCTGCAGAAAATCATTCGGATCCAGGTAAGTTTCATATTATCAAATAATAAACGCAATTCTTACCTGACTTAATTTAAACATTATATTAGGAGGATATATCATTATGAAAAGAAAAGCATTAGCAATCACTCTTGCAGCAGCCATGGCTATGGGAACCTGCGCAGTAACAGCAAGTGCTGCTGACGGAGACAAATATACAATCGGTATCTGTCAGCTTGTACAGCACGAAGCTCTCGACGCTGCGACACAGGGATTCAAGGATGAAGTCACCAAAGAACTGGGAGAAGACGCAGTTACCTTTGACGAGCAGAACGCACAGGGAGATTCCAACACCTGTTCTACAATCATTAACAGCTTTGTTTCCAATAATGTTGACCTGATTCTTGCAAATGCAACTCCTGCTCTTCAGGCAGCTGCAGCAGGAACAAGCGATATTCCGATTCTTGGTACTTCTGTTACTGAATACGGTGTTGCACTTGGACTGGATGATTTCGACGGGACTGTGGGCGGAAATATTTCCGGAACTGCAGACCTTGCTCCCCTTGATCAGCAGGCAGCAATGCTCAATGAACTTTTCCCGGATGCAAAAAATGTAGGTCTTCTCTACTGTTCTGCCGAAGCAAACTCTCAGTATCAGGTAGATACAGTAAAAGCTGAACTTGAAAAACTCGGATATACATGTGAATATTATGCATTCTCTGACTCTAATGATCTCTCTTCTGTTGCTACAACAGCAACTGACGCAAGTGATGTAATTTATGTACCGACAGATAATACAGTTGCTTCCAACACAGAGATCATCAACAACATCTGCCTTCCGGCAAAAGTTCCGGTAATCACAGGCGAAGAAGGTATCTGCAGCGGATGCGGTGTTGCGACACTTTCCATCAGCTATTATGACCTTGGTGTTACAACCGGTAAGATGGCTGTTAAAATTTTAAAGGACGGTGAAGATATTTCCACAATGCCGATCGAATATGCACCAAACTTCACAAAAGAATATAACAAAGATATCTGCGAAGAGCTGGGCATCGAAGTTCCGGACGATTATGTTGCAATCGGCGAGGCTTCTGATGATGCAACGGCAGCAGACGAATCTTCTGATGAAACAACAGAAGATAATGCAACTGAAGAAGCTGCCAAATAAATCCGGTCAGACAGTTGAAAAATACTCACACCAACAGGATTTTAAATAACAGCTTATCAAACAGTTATAAAAATTCAATTTATATGCGATCAGCGGGAAAGGTTTGACGCCTCTCTCGCTTTTCGCATCTCAACAGGAGGAAATTACAAATGCAAATTTTAACATTAATCACTGCACTTCCGGGTGCAGTAGCCCAGGGTCTGATCTGGGGAATTATGGCAATCGGTGTTTATATCACTTTCCGTATTCTTGATATTGCAGACCTTACAGTTGATGGCACTATGTGCACCGGTGGTGCAGTGTGTATTATGATGATGCTTTCCGGTCATAATGTCTGGATTTCTATGTTGGCCGCTACTCTCGCCGGAATGCTGGCAGGCCTTGCGACCGGAATTTTTCACACCTTTATGGGAATTCCCGCAATCCTTGCCGGAATCCTGACACAGTTATCTCT